>JBHOQZ010000048.1:0-7278 GCA_042408635.1 Chloroflexota bacterium | reverse complement strand
CCGCCCGCGCGGCCGCCAGTCCCGCCCGCGCGGCCCGCTCGCGCTCTCGGGCGAGAGCCAGCGCCGCCCGAGCCGCCTCGAGGCCGGTACGGGCGGCCTCCCGGGCACCACGGGCGGCCTCGAGCGCCGCCTCGACCTCGGCGCGCTCGGCCTCGGCTGACGTCTCAGCGCGCTCGACGCTGCTCAGCGCCGCCCGGGCTTCGGCCAGTGCACTGTGCGCCGCTTCGAGCCGGGCCTCCAGCCCGGTCGCCTCCGCGCGCAACCGGGCGCGCTCGACCAGGTAGGCCGCGGCGAGCGCGGCGGTGAGCTCGCGGCGCTGCTGGTCGGCCAGGCGGGCGGCCTCGGCCTGGCGCTTCAGGCTGCGCAGGCGCGGCTCGATCTCGACCAGCAGATCACCCACGCGGCGGGCGTTCGCCTCGGCGTCGGCGATGCGCGCCGCGGTTTCGCGGATGCTCAGCCAGTAGCGCTTGACGTCGGCTGCCTCCTCGAACATCTCGCGCCGCTCTTCCGGGCGCAACGAGAGCGCCTGATCGACGAGGCCCTGGCCGATGATGGTGTAGGTGCCGTTGCCCAGGCCGGCGCGCAGCAGCAGATCGCCCAGGTCGCGCAGCCGCAGGCGCGTGCCGTTGAGCGCGTACTCGTTCTCGCCCGAACGGAAGGCGCGGCGGGTGAGCGTCACCTCGCTGTAGGGCAGCGGCAGGCGGCCGGCTGCGTTGTCCAGCGTCAGCGACACCTGCGCCATGCCGAGCGGCGGGCGCGACGACGACCCGGTGAAGATGACGTCTTCGGTGCGCTTGCTGCGCAGGTTGCGCAGACTCTGCTCGCCCAGCACCCAGCGCAGGGCGTCGGCCACGTTGCTCTTGCCCGACCCGTTCGGGCCGACGATGGCAGTCAGGTCCGAGTCGAAGACGAACTCGGCCGGGGCGGCGAACGTCTTGAAGCCGCGCAGCTCCAGGCGCTTCAGCCGCACCGCGATCTCCGCTGGCGCCGACGCAAGGTCTGGGCAGTCATGGAGAGGTAGCCTGCTCCTGAGCGAATCGCAGGGGTGGGTTCAACACCCACCCCTGCCCGCGCCCGAGTATATCACACCTGCCCCGCGCACCCACGACCGGCCGGCACGATCGCCGCCGCGTCCGTGGTGCGGCGCCCGAGCTGGTTGCCGCCGGTGCCGCGGACGCATGCGCGCGGTTGCCAGCGAGCCGGAGGTGTCTGGGAGGCTGGCCCGTCAGGTGGCAGCCGGCGCGGCGGCCGTGACCGGCCAGTTGGCGAGGCCGAGGTCGGGCAAGGTGGGCCGAGCGGGGGCGGGCGGCGGCTCGAGCACGCCCAGCGCATAGGCAGCCAGGAGGCCCTGGTGCGTGATCCAGGGCAGGTCGAAGCCCGGCGGCCACGCCTCCTGCCAGCGGAACGCCCCCTGCGCCGGGTCCCAGAGCTGCACGATCCGGCGACGGCAGGCCGCCACATCGAGCGGCGCGCTCCCCAGCAGGCCGAGCGTGAGGACCGCCCAGACCGTGTCGCGCAGCGACGACACCGGCGCCTGGAGGTAGCGCGCCCAGCCCGCCGCGACCTCGTCCATGGCGCCGCCGGAGGCGGCGAGGCACTCGGCCAGCGCCGCCCGCATCTGCCCGACCGCCCGGTTGAAGCCCCCATCGGCGATCTGGTGGCGCTGCACCTCGGCCACGCAGGCGCCGGGGTCGAGCGGCTCCGCGCCGAGCAGGGCCAGGGCCCGCACGCTGTCAAACGTCGCCTGATCCTGGCCGTACGGCAGTTTCTTCACCCAGTCGCGCTTGAAGTCGCCCCCGCGCTGGCGCGCCTGGAGCCAGCGCACGGCCAGGGCGGGTTGGGGCAGCGCCGCGCCGAGCGCGGCCAGGGAGGCGATGCAGCCGTACGCGACCTCGGGCTCGGCGTACCAGCCCTTCAAATCGCGCGGCAGGAAGGCGAAGTGGCGCCGCTTCCCCGGACGCTGCTGCGCCCGCAGGAGGTCCACCAGCGCCGTCCGGTCCCACACCGAGCGGTCGTCAGCCGCGCCGAGCAGGTGCAGCAGCGCGCAGGCGTGGTAGGTCGATTCGCGCACGGAGCGCCCGAGCCCGCGGGCCCGGAAGTAGCCGTCGGGGTGCTGCTGCCGCATGGCCCAGTCGACGACCTCGCCGGGGTTGAGCAGCGGCACGTCAAGCAGGGCGAGCGTCGAGACGACGTAGAACGGGTAGTGCTCCGCCCACCAGAAGGCGCGGGTGTTGGCGCGGACGCCGCCGGTTTCGAGGCTGATCAGCCCAGGCGGCTCGCCGGGCGTGGGGAGCCGCCGCAGCCGCAAGGTCTCGGCATCGCGGACGAAGCAGGCGAGCGTGACCAGGATGGCGTCGGTCACGGTCGCGCGGTCGAGCCGGGTCGGCTTGTCCACCCGCGTCAGCGGGAGGACGGGCCGGGCGCGGCCGGGGCGTGCGCGCGCGCGATGGCGATGCCCTCGATCGGGATGAAGTCGTACATCAGCATCATGTCCTGCAGGTCGCGGTCGAGGTTGCGGAACATCCCCTCGACCAGCCCCTTCATCTGCTCCGGGGGCAGGAGCTTAGCGAGCTTGTTGTGTTCGATGCCGATGAAGAGGCGATAGAGGTCGATGAGGGTGGTGGTTTCGAGCCGCGAGTCCATGTCGCTGCTGATGATTCGGCCACCGCGCAACCGCACCTTGAGCGCGTGGTCGACCGCGAAGGCGTTGAGCTGGCGCTCGAACTCGAGCGCAACGGTCGGATACCCGAACATCGACAGCTTGAGGTACATCGACTCGACCAGGAAGTTGAACAGCTCGATCACCTTGACTTTGTCCGGCGGATTGGCGCGGATGTGGCCGCGCTGGGCGAGCGTGTAGAGGCACTTGGCGGTGTCGAACTGGGTCAGCCCGACGGCCCGGGCGATGCCAACGACGTCGCGCACGCCGTCGACCTGCTCCCAGACGAGGCGCTCCTCGATACCCAGATCGCGGGGACGGCTGCCCACCCGCCGGAACACCACCCGCACCGAGGGCACGACCGGCGCGATCGCGATCCATTCGTCGACGCGGCGCGTGCCCTCCATGACGACGCGCTCGCCGGCCAGGTCGACTGGGATGCCGTCCTTCTTCTCGATCAGGCCGCTGTGGAACGTGAACTCGCAGCGCCGCCAGAGGAAGAGGCTGTAGACCGTGTCCTCGAGCTGCTGCTCGCGCACGCGCCGCACGTCGTCCTCGGTGATGACGCCCTGCTCGATGAGGAGGTCGACCGCGGACTTGCCCGGGGCCTCGGCGGCGCGCTGGGCCGCGCGCATCTGGTTCGGCGTCACCTTGCCCACGCGCAGCAGCAACTCCTCCAGACTGTGGAGGCGCGCCGCCGCCGCGATGTAGGTGATGCGCCCCTCCTCGAAGGTGATTGTGCGCGTGTTCCAGCCCTGGGATAGGGTGAGCGTGCCTGTCTGGCCGCTCAGCGACATCAGCTGGAGGATGTCGGAGAAGGTGAAGGCGCCGAGGCGGCCCTTCAGATCGGGTTCGGGCCTCCGCTCGCCTAGCTGCGGGTCTGCCACGGCGGTATCTCCCCCTCGCGGGTCCACTCGGGCCAGCGCTCGAGCGCGATCTGGGCGGCGCGCTGCGAGGCGAGCTGCTTGTTACGCGCGGTCGCCTCGGCCAGAGGCACGTTGCGCAGGCTCACCTGGACGCGGAAGAGCTTCTCGTGCTCGCTCCCCTCCACGCCCACGATCCGGTAGACGGGTGTGATCTGGAAGGCGGCCTGCGCCAGCTCATTAAGCTGGGTCTTGTAGTCCTTGCGCGTGCGCTCGAGCAGCGCCCGCTCCGCCTCGGGCTGGAGGTAGGGCAGCACGAATGCCCGCGCCCGCTCGAGCCCCTGATCGAGCGCGACCGCTCCTAGGAACGCCTCGAAGAGGTTGGCGAGCACGCCGGGACGGTCGCGCTCGCCGCTGGGGCGCACCCCGCGCGCGAACAGGGCCTGCTCGCCGAGGCCCAGCGTGTGCGCCCAGCGGGCGATCGTGCGCGCGCGCACCAGCACGTCGCGCAGCAGGCTCAGCTCGCCCTCGTCGAGGCTGGGGTAGGCGTGGTAGAGGAACTCGGTCGCGATGTAGCCGAGCACCGAATCGCCCAGGAACTCCAGACGCTCGTTGCTGGCGAGTGGGAAGGAGGCGTCCTCGTTGAGGTACGAGGCGTGGACCATCGCCTGGACGAACAGGAGCGGGTCGCGCGGCGGCGCGCCGAGCAGGTGTTCGACCTGCTGCACGATCGCGCGCACGCGGGCATCGGAAAGCAAACGCTCGGTTTGGCGGCGCGCCGCGCTGTCCCCACCGCCCGGCGCCGCGGTGACCGCCGCCGGGTCGGCCGGCCCGTTCACCAGCGGCGCCCGATCGATGCCGACGCGGTGGTCGAGTGCGCCCGCCTCCTTCGCCACGCTCCCTCCTCACCTCACCCGATCACGCCAGGATACGGTCGAGGTCGACCCCGGCGCGGTCCGCCACGCCGCGCAGGACGGGCCAGTCGACCTGGAGCCGGTAGCGGTAGTGCTCGGGCGCGACCTGCTCGGTCTCGACGCTGGCGAGGTTGGGGCGGACGAGGTAGAGGATGAGGGCCTCGGCCTGGGCGTTCTGCTCGGGGTCGCGGTCGTCGAGCTCGAGCGGGGCGCCGCCCTGCTCGTGGGCACACCAGGCGGCGTAGAGGCCGCGGGCGAAGGCGTTCTGGTGGGCGCGGGCCGCCTGCACCTCCTCCTCGCGCACGGTGCCCGGCTCGAAGACGATCTCGGGCGTCTGGTTTGCCCGCGTCTCCATCTCGGCGATCGTGCGCTCCAGGCGGAACTGGCGGTTGCGCACGATGAACTCGAGCAACCGACCCACGTCGGCCATCACGCCCCTCCCGAACGAACAGTTAGCCGCATTATAGCCGCGTCAACGCGGCATCAACAATATGGCGCGCCACCATCACCGCCCACGCGCCGCGTTCCGGGCGGCGGCCGTGCGCTCGGGCGCGGCCGGGGCGCCCGAGCGCGCCTGCTATAATCCTGGGGCAATGGAGAGGGTGATTTCGGCGGCCGGCCAGGGCGGCGATCAGGAGCTCGACCTGACGCTGCGCCCCAAGCGCCTCAAGGACTACATCGGTCAGGAGCGCGTGAAGGAGAACCTGGGCATCCTGATCGATGCCGCCAGGGCGCGCGGCGAGTCGCTCGACCACATCCTCCTCTATGGTCCACCCGGCCTCGGCAAGACGACGCTGGCGACGATCATCGCCAACGAGATGGACGCCAACATCAAGATCACCTCAGGGCCGGCGATCACCATCCCCGGCGATCTCGCCTCGACGCTCACCAGCCTCCAGACCGGCGACGTCCTCTTCATCGACGAAATCCACCGCCTCAACCGCTTCGTCGAGGAATCGCTCTACCCGGCGATGGAGGACTTCGCCTGGGATGTGATCCTCGGCAAGGGCATGGCTGCCAAGTCGATCCGGCTGCGCCTCAACCGCTTCACGATCATCGGCGCCACCACGCGCTACGCCATGCTCTCCTCGCCCCTGCGCGATCGCTTCGGCGCCACGTTCCGCCTCGACTTCTACGACCAGGCCGCCATGGAGCAGATCGTGGCCCGCTCCGCCCGCATCCTCGGCGTCGAGATCGAGCCGGCCGCCACCACCGAGATCGCCCGGCGGGCCCGCGGCACCCCCCGCGTCGCCAACCGCATCCTCAAGCGCGTGCGCGACTTCGCCCAGGTGCGCGCCGCCGGCCACATCACCCTGCCCGTCGCTCAGGCCGCGCTCGAGATGCTCGAGGTCGATCAGCTCGGCCTCGACGACCTCGACCGCAAGGTGCTCGCGACCATCATCCACAAGTTCGGCGGCGGCCCGGTCGGCCTCGAGACACTCGCCTCCTCGGTCGGCGAGGAGGCCGACACGATCATGGACGTGGTCGAGCCGTACCTGCTTCAGCTCGGCTTCATCGCCCGCACCCCGCGCGGGCGCATCGCCACCCGCGCCGGCTACGAGCATATGGGCGTCAGCTTCCACCATCGCCCGGAGCAGCGTACGCTCTGGGAGTAACCTCACGGTCGGGTCCCGGTCCCGAGTCCGCGCCCGCAGGAGCCAGGATGGATACGCGCGGCAGCTACGACCGCGTCGCCGCCGAGTACGCCGCCCGCATCTCCGACGAGCTGCGCCACAAGCCGCTCGACCGCGCCCTCCTCGACCGCCTTGCCGACCGCGTCCGCCCGCTGATCCGCTCGGAAGCCGGCCCGGCCGTCTGCGACCTCGGCTGCGGCCCCGGCCAGGTGGCGCGCTACCTGCGCGATCGCGGCCTGCCCGTGGTCGGCGTCGACCTCTCCCCCGGCATGGTCGAGCGGGCGCGCGAACTCAACCCCGATATCCCGTTCGAGGTCGGCGACATGCGCGCGCTGGGGGTGCCGGACGGCACCTGGGCGGGCGTGGCCGCGTTCTACTCGATTATCCACACGCCGCGCGACCGGGTGGTCGACACGCTGCGCGAGATCAGGCGCGTGCTGTTGCCCGCCGGCTGGCTGCTCCTCGCCTTCCACCTCGGCGGCGAGGTGCGCCATCTGGCGGAGTGGTGGGGCCGGCCCGTCGACGTCGACTTCGTCTTCTTCGGGCGTGCCGAGATGGAAGGCTACCTGCAGGCCGCCGGTTTCCTCGTCGCAGAGAGCCTCGAGCGCGATCCCTATCCCGACGTCGAATACCAGGGCCGGCGCGCCTACATCTTCGCCCAGCGCCCCGCCGCGCCCCCGCCCCCGCGACCCGTCTCGTAGCCGCGCCCGCCGCGGCGTCTCGCTGCTCCTCCTCCGTGCCGCCCTGGTTGCGCGGCACCCACGCCTCGGGTACACTGTCATCGGTTTAGCAATAGCTAAATTGTTGACACCGAGTCTCGATTCTCGGAGGATCGGGTCGTGGCGACACCGACGGCGCACCCCGCCACCACCATTCGCCTCAGCGTGCGCGCCCTTGATTGCGCCGACTGCGCGCGCACACTCGAGGCGCGCCTCGCGGCGTTCCCCGGCGTCGAGCAGGCGCGGGTCGATTTCGCCGGCGCGGCCGCCCTCGTGGCCTACGACCCGGGCCGGACCACGCCGGCGGAGCTGGTCGCGCGGGTGCGCGAGCTGGGATACGACGCGGCGGACTCGGACCGGCCGCTGCGCTACCGCCTGGAGGGGCTCGACTGTCCCGACTGCGCGGCGAGCTTCGAGCGGGCCGTCGCGGCGTTGCCCGGGGTCGAGGCCGTGCGCGTGGACCTGGCCGGCGGCACGCTGCTGGTCTCG
>JBHOQZ010000040.1:0-19129 GCA_042408635.1 Chloroflexota bacterium | reverse complement strand
CCGCCCGGAGGCACCAGCCCGCCGGCAACGGGCGGGCTGCCCGGCGCGGGTTGCGTCGAGGCGGGTGACGTGGGCGTGGGCATTCCGGCGGCGGGCGTCGCCGAGCCGTTGGCGGGCCGGGCGCCGTTCGTCCCAACGGCGACGGTGCCGGTGGCGGGGGTGACCGACGGCGGAACGATCGGGGCGCGCGTGGGGGTAGGGCCGACGCTCGTCGCCTGGTTCACACTCGAGGTGAGGGAGACGGGCACGGTGGCGTAGCCCTCGCCGCAGGGGCCGCTGGCGTAGACGTAGAGGACGACATCGCCGGTGGTGGGCAGGCCGTTGGGCGGCAGGGTACCGCTGAAGCCCGCGTTGGCGAACGCCTCGGTGGCCGTGCTCTCCTTGAGGTCGCGCCGGAACAGGCCGTAGCGCAGCGTGGCGAGCTGCTTGCCCTCGTTCTTCGGCCCGAGGAAGACCTTGACCTCGGTCACGCCCGTGGTGCCACCGGTGGCGTTGGGGTCGTAGGCGTAGCCGACGACGAGCAGCGGCGGCTCGGCGACCTGGCCCTGCAGGGGCAGGTCGATCTGGATCTTCATGCAGCCATTGGTCGTCACCGAGCCCTGGGTCGCCGTGAACGGCTCGGGCAGCGGCGCCCCCTGGAGCACCATGGGCAGGCTGGTGGTGGCGGTGCCGCAGCCGCTGTGCGCGGTGACGACGAGCGTGTAGGTGCCGACTGGCACGCCGGCGGTATCCCAGATGGCGGTGAACCCCGAGGGGGCGAAGCGCGGATCGCCGTACTTTTCGCCGACCTCGGGCCGGTTGCCGCCGTAGAAGGCGAAGCCGAGCGGCGCGCTCGACCCATCGGCGGCGGTCAGCGTGAACTCGACGGCGGTGACGCCGGTGCCCTCGGGCGCGGTCGGGTCGACCGCCCAGCCGCTGATCTCGACCTGGCCGGTGAGCGACTCGCCCGGCTTCGGCTTCTCGACGGTGATGACGCTCGGGCAGGCCGACTGCGCCGCCTCGGTCGGCGTCGGCTGGGCCGTCGGCTGCGCCTCCGGCGTCGCCTCGGGCGTGGTCTGCGCCTCGGGCGTCGGTTCGTCGGCCGGATCGACCGCCCAGGAATCGGTGGCGGGCGCCAGCGCCGACATCGCCACCAGCGCCAGCGTCAGCGCAAGCGCCAGCCAAGCCCGCGGCAGCCACACGCTGCCCTTCCGCTTCGCCATTGCAACAACCCTCCGTTGGCCGGACCCGCCACGGCGCTGGCGCCGCATCGCCGTCGTGGCGTGGCAGGCGGCGCGGCCGGCTCGGCGCGCCGGCAGCCCCGTACCCCGACCACGACGCGGCGCCAGCGCCGGCCGTGCTACCAGCCGCCCGGACTACCCTTGCCCGACAGAGGAGCGGACGGCGCACCGGCAGGGAGCGCGGTCCGCGGTCTGGCACCAACCTCGCCCGGCGGCTGCTGGCCGCATCTTACGAGCCTCCCCCGCCCCGCGCAAGCACACCCCCCTGCACCCATCGAGTCGAATCGGGCTCCCGTCGTACCAACCAGCAGGGCATCGCGAACCCGGCCCCGTAGTGGAACCATGTCACCCCGCCCCGGGCGTAACAGCCCAGACCCCTCCGATCAAATACACCCGGCGAGCAGCCCCGGAAGTGCCTCCAGGCGCTTTGTCATGGCACCCAGCTTGGATCAGCCCTCCGCTGCCAATGGCTGACCGGGTTTCATCGCACTCTGGCCTGCTATCGGCGACATCTTTTCGTGTATGACTCCAGGCTGGATTGGTATTCAGCACTTGAGCCACTACCAAGAGCCATTGGTCCGCACTACCTACGCGCACGGGAAGCCTGCCGAAACGATGGCAGTCGCCTAGCAAGTCTAATTCGAGCACGTCGCGACCCGGCTGTCTCTCGAATTGGGTGAAATGGCCGTCGCACTTCGGCCCACACGCCCCTCTGCTCCATTGAAACGAGGGCCATGGAAACGATGGTCATGAGTCACAGAACTCAGCCCTCGTCGTGAGCGGCGGGAGCCGGGGCGGTCCGGGTTGGCCGGAGGGGCGCGTGGCGGGGGGCGGTCCGGGGCCAGCCGTCAGAAGCGGGGGTCGAGCGGCGTGAAGTGACCCATGTGGGTCTCGATGATCTCGCCCGCGTCGAGGCAGAGGTCCTCGCGGTAGCGGCGGGAGACGACCTGCACCCCCATCGGCAGGCCGTCCACCGGCGTGGTCGGCACCGCCAGGCCCGGCAGACCCAGCACCGGCAGCACCAACTGGAACCGCAAAGCCTCCAGCATGCGCGCCGCGTCCGCCGGGCCCTGCAGGTCGACGTTGACCGGCAACGCCACCTCCGAGGCGGCGGGCATGGCGATCACCGGGTACGTCTCCATGAACAGGTTGCAGGCGCGCAGCAGCGTGTCGCGCTCGGCCAGCGTCGCCCGATAGGTCGGCAGGTCCGCGCCCCCCTTCAGCTCCCACCAGGCGTTGATGAACTGCTCGATGCCGGGGTCGCCGGCCTCCTTGAGCAGCGGCCGCAGCGACAGGTTCAGATCGGGCAGGCCGATCGGGTGCCCCAGCTCGGCGACGCGCGCGAGCTGGGGCGGCGCGACCTCCTCCACCCCGTAGCCGGCCGCGGCCAGGCAAGCGCCCGCCGAGCGGACCGCCTCGACGACCGGCGGCGGCAGGTCGATCCCCGCCACCTCGGTCACCAGCGCGGCCCGGACGGGGCACGCCAGTCGTTGACCGGGGCGATCACGCCGATGCCCGCGGCCACGGCCGCCCCGGCGCCGCCGCTCGAGCCACCGCAGGTGACGTCCAGGTTCCAAGGATTGAGCGTTGCCCCGTGCAGCGCGTTCTCCGTCATCCCGCGCTTGCTGAACGCCGGGGTGTTGGTCCGCCCGATGACGATCGCTCCGGCGCGGCGCAGGCTCCCGACCTGCGGGCTGTCCTCAGCGGCGATGAGGGCGCGGAACATCGCCACGCCGTTGTCGGTGGGCAGGCCGGCCTGGTCGGAGTTAGCCTTGGTCGTGATCGGCTGGCCGTGCAGGGGGCCCAAGCGCGCGCCCGGCCCGCCGCGCCGCGTCGGCCGCGTCAGCTTCGGCGAGCGCCTGCTCGTGCAGCGGGCCCACGACCGCGTTGAGGCGCGAGTTCACCGCGTCGAGGCGCCGCAGGTGCGACTCGACCGCCTCCCGCGCTGAGACCTTGCCCGCCCGGATGAGCCCCGCCAGCGCCACGCCATCGAGCTGCCACAGGGCGTCGCCCATCTGTCACCTCCCCTATCCCGCCGTGTCGCGCAGCATGCCAGGCCGCCGCGCAACCGGCTCAGCGCGGCGCGGCCAGGCGGCGCAGGTCGACGTTCGGGTCGGCGGCCTGCTCGGGGGTGATCGGCGCGCCGGAGGCGAGCAGGCGGCGGCCGGCGAAGATGTCGCGCGGGCGGTTCACGCCGATCACCGCCTGCAGGGCGCCCCCCGCGAAGAGGAAGACGCTGAAGCTGCGCTCCGCGGGGTCGCCCCGCACGACGCTCCGCTCGGGATCGGCGCAGATGCCCACCATCTGGAGCGTCAGGTCATACTGGTCGGACCAGAAGAACGGCACCGGCGCGTAGGGCTCGCCCATGCCCAGGATGGCCCGAGCGGCGGCGCCCCCTTGCTGCTGGGCGTTGTCGTCGTGTTCGACGCGCAGCCGCCGGCCCAGGCGCGGGTGCCACCAGTTCGCCACGTCGCCCGCCGCGTAGACGCCGGGCAGGTTCGTCCGGCAGTAGTCGTCGACCACGACGCCGTTCTCGAGCGCGAGGCCGGAGCCGGCGAGCCAGTCGACCGCCGGGCGCACGCCCACCCCCACCACGACCATCTCGCAGGGGATCGCCTCCCCGTCGGCGGTCACCACAGCGCCGACCCGGCCGGCCGCGCCGGCGCGCAACCCCTGCACGGCTGTGCCGAGCCGCAGATCGACCCCCTGGCGGCGGTGCTCCTCGGCGAAGAAGCGACCGATCAGCTCCCCGGCCACCCGGCCGAGCGGGTAGGGAAGGAGCTCGATCCCGGTCACCTCGAGGCCGAGCTGACGGCAGGAGGCGGCGACCTCGGCGCCGATGAAGCCGAAGCCGATCACCGCCACGCGCCCGCCGCGCGCCAGGTCGGCCCGGATCCGCTCGGCGTCGGCCAGCGTCCGCAGGTAGTGGACGCCCTCGAGGGTGGCGCCGGGGAGGTCGAGGCGGCGCACCTCGCTGCCCGTGGCGATCACCAGGTGGTCGTAGCCCAACCGCTCGCCGCCGTCGAGCGCGACCACGCGCGCCACCGGGTCGAGCGCGACGGCGCGCCGCCCCAGGCGCAACTCGACCGCGTGCTCGGCGTACCACGCCTCGGGCCGCAGGTGGATTTCCGCCGGGGCGCGCCGGCCCTGGAGCACCTCTTTCGAGAGCGGGGGGCGCTCGTAGGGGCGGACCGGCTCCTCGCCGACCAGCACGATCCGCCCGTCGAACCCCTCCTGTCGCAGCGCCTCGACGGCGCGCCCGCCGGCCACGCTCGCACCAACCACGACAATGGTCGGCCGCGCCGAAGTCGCCATACCTGCCTACCTTCTCCGTACTCGTCGCCGGGTCTCTTCCCCGAGCCAGCCAGGTCGAGGGACACTACCGGTGCTCCGTCCCGGCTTCAGCCGGTTTCGTCTCCCTTCGCGCCGGCTTGAGCCGGCCGACCGGGCGACGAATCGGGCCGGTCGGGAGCGCCCCGGGTCAGTCGCGCGGGGCGACCGAGACGAGGACGCTGCCGCCCTCGATCCGCACGTCGTAGGTGGGGATGGGGCGGGTCGCCGGCGGCTGGTTCACCTCGCCGGTGCGCACGTCGAAGCCGCTGTTGTGGAGCGGGCACCAGAGGGTGTGGTCCTCCAGCTCGCCGCTGGCGAGCGAGGCGTTGGCGTGGCTGCAGATGCCGCCCACGGCGTAGATCTGGCCGTCGACCTTGCAGAGCACGACCGGTCGGCCCGCGACCTCGACGCCGAGCGGCTCACCGTCGGGCACCTCGGCAACGGCCGCCACACGCACGAAGCCCTCCGGGGTGACGCCACCGGCCGCCTCTACCTCGGCGACCGCCGCCTCGGCGGCCTTGAAGCCGATCTTGCTGTGAGTTCCGTCGCAGAACGGCTTGTTCTGGGAGCCGCCGCAGCGGCAGAGCCAGTTCTCGCCCTCCTCGGTCTCGATCACGCGCCCGCTCTCGGTCTGGATGCGGATCCTGCCGATTACCTGATACGGGCCGTCATTGTGTGGGATGATCGTCACAACGTCCTGCTCGCTCACGCTGCTTCCTCCGCTCATATCCTGGGCGGGCCGCCAGACCCCTCCCTCGTAGTATTGCACGAAACGGCCCGACCTATGCTGGCGGGCGACGCGGCGACCCGCCGGCCCCGGCCGCCCGGCTGAACCAGCGACGGGCCGGGGCGGGGGAGGCGCGGTATGGGGCCTGCTATACTCCTCCTTGGTGCGCCCGACGGCTGTCGCGCGGGCGGAGCGCGCAACGCCGCGGCGGCACGAATGGCAGGTCAGGCATGGATCAGGTCGCTCCCAACCGGCTCGGGCAGGTACTCGCGCGCCTCGGCTCCCGCGAGCGCATCGTCGCCCTCACCTTCGCCCTGGCGGTGCTCTCGGCGCTCTTGCCCACGCTCAGCGCCTGGGTCGCCATCGAGCGTCAGCGGCGCGCCGAGCTCAACGACCGCCTCGACCGGAGCGTCGAGGTGGTGCAGGGCTGGTTTACCAAGGAGCTCGACCGTAACCTGAGCACCGCGACCGAGATCGCGGCCCGGCGCAACGTCGAGGCGGCGGTGCGCTTCAGCAGTCAGCCCGAACTGCGTCGCACCCTCGTCGGGTTGAAGGAACGCACACGCCTCGGTTTCATCGCCTTCTTTGACAAAGATGCGACGGTCATCGAGCGCGATCCCAGTAACATGGAAGACCCCGAGAGCGTTTCAGTAGTTGCGGTTGCGCTGGGCGGCCAGGCAACGGCGACGATCCAATCAACGCCGCAGGGGATCACCCTCATGGCGGCGGCTCCGGTCTACAGCGAGAACGGGCTGGTCGGCGCGGTGCTGGTCGGCGATTTCCTCGACGAGCGCTTCGCCGGGCAGCTCCGCCGGCTCACTGGGCTCGAGATCGGCTTCGTCGGCAGCGATCGCGCCGTCGGCAGCCTCCGGGAGTGGACCACCACCACGCTCCTGGGGGCGGTCGACGCGCGGACGCGGCTGCGGCTGCTGGGTGAGACCCGCAACCGGCTGATCGAGGATCGCACCCTCGCCGGCAAGCCATACCACGTCGCGCTGACGCAATTGCCCGGCCTGGGCGGCCAGCCGCCCGTCATCATCCTGCTCGGCCTGCCGGCCACCGGCGTGGCGGGCAGCGAGGTGGACGCGGCGGCGCTGTTCTGGCCCTGGCTCGTCCTCGTGCCGCTCTGGGGGCTCGCCGCCTGGTGGCTCCGGCGTCGGGTGGACCGCGCCCCGCCGGTGGTAGCGCCCCAACCCGAGCCCGCACCCCAGCCCGTGGCGGTGCTCGGCGACCCCGCAACGGCCGCCGTACCCGCGCCCGGCAACGGCGCGGCCGGGGCACCCGTGGTGCGGGTCGACGGCGTGCCGGCCGCGATCGTGCGGTCGCCTGAGGAGTGCGTGGCCATCGGCCCGCTGGTGATCGACCGGGCTGCCCACGAGGTTCGGATGAACGGAAAGCTGGTCGCACTGACGCCCACGGAGTTCGCCCTGCTCTGGCAACTGGGCAAGAACGTCGGGCGGGCGCAGTCGCGCGACGACCTGATCAATGCGGTCTGGGGCGAGGATCAGTTCGCGGAGCCGGCGATGGTGGACGCCCACATCGGTAACCTGCGCCGGAAGATCGAGCCGGTGCCGGGTCGGCCGACGTTCATCGTCACGGTGCGCGGCGTCGGCTACAAGATGGTGGTTCCGGAGCTGAGCGATGTCACGGCGTAGCCCATCCATCTCCCCCCGCGCTCATGGCTGGCTGCTCGGGCTCGTCGTGGCGCTCGCGCTCGGGCTGGGTGGCCTCGGCACCGTCTCGCACGCACCCGCGGCCGCCCAGCCGGCGCAGCCCACGGCCACGCCGACGGCAACCGCGACGGTCGCGGTCGTCGTGACCCCCTCGACCGGCCCGGCGGGCACCGTCTTCCACTTCAAGGGGCAGGGGTTCGTGGCCAAGGAGACGGTGCGCACGGTCGTGAAGTGGCCCGACGGCACCGAGGAGGCGGACGTCCTCTACCCGGCCAATGCCGACGGCGCGGTCGAGTTCATCTGGGACAGCCACGGGGCGGTGCCAGGGCGCTACACCATGACCGGCACCGGCATCGACAGCGGGCGCGGCGCCTCGACGCCGTTCACGGTGCAGTAGCGCCATCGCGTCGCAACCGCGGCGCCGCCGAGTCGGTGATAAGCATTTGACAACCTCACCGCTTTGGGGTACGTTTGTCTGCGCGGGGGAGCCCGAACCCGCTATCGGACAGACAGAAATGCCGCCCCGGCAACGCTGGGACGGTGTTTTTGTACCGAAGTCGCGACACGGGCCCGCGCAGACGGAGCAGGGGAGTGGCGTTGATGTCGCGCTTGGCTGACGAGCAGGGTCAGGTACAGGCAGTGGCGATGGCCGCGCCGATCCAATCGACCCTTGGTCTCTCGGGCCACGAGGCCCGAGCAGCGGTGCCGGTGTGGCAGCCGCGGCTCCGGTGGGCACACCTGCTGCCGGCACTGCTGGGGCTGGGCAGCGTCGCCCTGCTGATGTGGGCGGTGCGCCAGGTGCCCGACCCGGAGGCAATCCAGTCCTGGGGGTTACTGGGCGTCTTCGTCGCCAACCTGATCTGCAGCGCCTCGATCTTCCTGCCCGTGCCCGGCTTTGCCGCCGTCATGGCGGCCGGCGTGCTCTGGCCGGCACCGGTGGTGGGCATCGTCTCCGGGTTCGGCAGCGCCACCGGCGAGCTGACCGGCTACCTCGCCGGACGCAGCGGCGGCGCGCTCCTGGGCGACGAGCAGAACCCCTGGCTGCGCCGCCTGCACCGCTGGCTCGACCGCCACGGCTTCCTTACTATCTTCCTCATCGCGGCGGCCCCGTTGCCGCTGTTCGACTTCGCCGGGCTGGCCGCCGGCGCTTCGAACTACTCGGTCGTGAAGTTCTGGCTCGCCTGCGCGCTGGGCAAGGCGGTCAAGCTCACCGCGCTCGCGCTCTTCGGCGGCCTCGTCGCCCAGATCCTCGCCCTGCTGCCGCAGTTCGCCGGCTAGCACCAGTCATCTGCGTCTACCCAGCCAACCGACCCTGGGTGCTCTGCGGGCGGGTGCCGCACGTGGATAAGCAGCGGTCGCCGCGTCTACCCGGCCCAGAGACCCGATGCCGGTGCAACCGACACCGGGTCGTCTCTGGCTGGGCCGGCAGCCCGCCCAGCCATTGCCAGGCGAGAACAGTGCTTCCCCCATGCCCGGCCTGCCCGACCTTCCTCTGAGCGGCAGCCGGAGCCGCGGCGGGCCTGACTCGAGCGTCGAGCGCAGGCGGACGCCGCGGCCGATCGGGCAGGGTGTCCCCCGATGGCTCGGCCCGCGCCGGCCGCGCTCAACGACTGCTGACGGAGGTGGCGGTGCCGGTCGGCATGGGCGTCGGTGTGGGTGTCCGGGTCGACGTTGGCGTGGCGGCGAGTGGTAGGTTGCCCCGGTTCGAGGGCACGCAGCCCACGTCAACTGGTTCGCGCGTGGGCTGCGTGACCGGCGTCAGCGTCGGGGTGGGGACCGGTGTGGGCGGCGGGGCGGCCGGGAACGTTGCCAGGTCGACCGGCACGCGGGCAGTCGTCTTCTCGATCGAAGCGAGCCTGGAGAAGTGGTCGATCCGCACGTAGAGGTCGCGCGTGCCCACTCGCGGTGCCTCCCACTCGATGGCGGCCGTCGCCACGCGCCCCGCCCAGATCAGAGGGATTACCTCGTGCCCGAGGTAGCGCCCACCCCGCCTCGGATCCCCCTCGTAGAAGGTGACCGTGACGTTGGCGAAGTCGGCGCCGGCGGCGTGGACGTTCGCGCTGAGGCGCAGGCGCTGGCGATCCCCCAGCGTGCGCACGGACGCGATTCGCACGTCGCTCGGCTCGACGGTCAGGCGCGGTGAGCCGCCGGGGTGCGGATTGATCGTCAACTGACCCTTGGTCAGGCGCGGCATGAAGGCGCCGCAGGGGTTGTCGGTGACGCCCGAGGGACCGTTGCCGAAGACGACGAACGGCGCCCAGCCGACGTTGTTCGCGTAGTGGATCTCACCGAGCTGCCCTGGACCGGGCGGGTTGAGGACCACGCGTAGTCGGTAGCAGCCGGGCACCGAGGGCGCCGTGAAGGTGAGTGGCACCGCCAGGGCATTGGGGTTGACCGGGTCGTTCTGTGCCGGCAGCACGGTCACCTGGCGCGTTGCGAGCAACTGGCTGCCGCCGCTCTGGGGCAAGTCGAGGTAGAAGAGCACCTGGAGCGGCGAGGTGATCGCGGTGAACGACTGGAGGCTTAGATTGCGCACCGTCGCGGTGACCAGTGCGGTCGAGCCCACAGTGATCGTGTTCGTCGCGGGTGCACTCACCTGGATGTCGGCGGTCTGCTGCGTGTTCTCGTTGGAGAACCGGTTGGGCAGCAGGAAGGCGAAGTCCGGCTGTTGCCCGTAGAACACGTTCCAGAGCGCAGTTGGCGTGTTGTTCTGCGGGGAGGGTGCCTGGACCTGGAAGTAGACGCGCATCACACCCGCGGCGCTGTCGTACAGCCAGGGGGTCACCAGGTACCGGTACTGGCTAGGCACCCCGTAGCCAGGCCCAAAGTTCGGCCCAGACGGCAGCAGCGGGAAGTTGAACGTCACGGCGGTGCTGTTGTCGTAGGAGACCGTCTGCGTGTTGATGTTGGTCTGCGCGTAGCCCCCCTTGAACTGGATCTCGGTCGTGATCGGGAAGCCGAAGATCGTGAACCCAAACTTGGTCGTGAGCGAGGCGTTCACCCCGATATTGCTCGTGGTATTGCTGGTGTTGGTGTTGCCGTCCTGCCGGCTGATCGTTTGCTGGAAGACGCTGCCCAGGTCCGTCGCGTACTGGGTGGTCATGACATTGGTCACCAGGTCGGACGGCCCCAGCGACGGGTAGGAGAGCGCGTAGTTGGGCAGCCACGGCGGGTTGAACCAGGCCAGATCGCTGCCCGCGTACACCTGGGGCGTGGCCGTGTTCGCCAGCACGCAGCCGCTGGCCGAGCACTGCACCCGCGGAAACACGACCCGGATGTAGGTGGGTGTGCCCGGTGGATCGAGCGGGCTCTTGATGACCTCGTATTCCCAGATGTCGTAGTCGATCTCGGTGAAGACCAGCACGTCGTCGGTCTGCACCGTGATCCCCGCCTGGGTAGTCTGCGACGCGATCTGCTGCGTCGTCTTCTCGAAGTCCTGGCCGTAGCTAGTTGTGACCGAGAACGACACCGTCAGCGACGACACCGAGTCGGTGTTCGACACGTCCCAGTGCCGTTTGGTGGTGATCGTCTGGCTGGTCGCAACCATCTGCTTGGTGACGTAGCTGACGCCCGCGCACTCCGCCAAAAACTGCTGGTTCTCGCAGGCGATGCTCGGGGTAAGCAGGCTGATGGTGATCGGGTTGGTGGCGCCGATGTCGGGGAAGACGTCGAGGTGGGTGGGCGGTGCGGCAATGAAGAGCTGCACCTGCTTGACCTCGCTAAGCGGGGTGTGGCCCACCAGCTTTGCCAGCCAGCTCTCGCCCCGGAAATCGCCCACCACCACCTGTACCGCCCCGCCCCCTTTGCGCACCCGCGGAGCGCTGAGCTGCGACTGCCCCAGCTTCTGCACCTGCGGTGCGCCCGAGGTGGGCGTGTAGGTGAAGGCGGCGACCTGCCCGAAGCAGTTGGGGCACGCCATCCCCACGATCAGTTCGACGCTAGCGCTGTTGGCCGTCCAGTACGCCAGCGCCCCAGCCGTAACCCGGCCGACGACGAACTCATTCGGCCCCCACATCCCGGTGTCTGTTTCCTTCACCAGCTCCTTGACCACGAGGTTGGACGGCAGGAGCGGGGCGATCGCCACGAGCGAGGTGAACGTCGTCAGCCGACTAGACCCGTCGGTGAACTTCTGCCAGACCACCCCAACCTGCTCGGTGCCCTGCTCCAGGCCGAGGAACGGCGCCGCTACCACCGCCACCGTGAACAGCGAGAAGTCGATATAGTCGAGCGAGTACGATGCGAGGCTCTTTTCGAGCAGGTAGCCATCGCTCGGGCCGTGCTGGGTCAACGTCGTCAGATCGGACGACGCCGTGAAGACATAGAGGGCTGTGCCCGTGGCGACGCCTGCCACAAGAGTATTATCACACCTAAGGCCGGTTTGGACGACCTGCGCCGCTACGATGATCGCGTCGTTGCCACTGCCATCGACGTTGCCCGTCGTGACCGCCACGTCGCCGAAGATCGGCTTTGTGAGCGAGCAGAGCCCAAAGAGGACGTCCGCTGGCATTTGGGGCGGCTTGACGGTGATGTTCGAGGTCGAGAACGGGACGCCACTCGACGAGACACTGTAAATGGTGACGGTGAGCTGGCGTCCACCATCGCGGATCGCCGCCAACACGATTTCGTCCTGCGGCGTCTTCTTCAATCGAGGCCGCGCGGGGTCAACTGGGTGCTACCCACGGCGTTGTCCCAGACGCGCAGGCAGATGTTCTCGTCGTGACCGGACGGGTCGGTCCCGCTGCGCGAGGCGTTCCAGGCCATCACCACCTGCTGCCCCTGAAGCCCGGCGGTGCCGGTATAGTACGTCCCGGCGGTCAGCAGGGTCGTCTGGACGGTGCGCGCGCCGTGCACGTACGAGACATCCCGCTCACAGGGGCCGGATGTCCAGGACCCCGTCCAGTAGAAGCTATCCGTCGCCTGCACCTGCAAGCCCAGGCACGGTGCACCGGCCAACGGCTGGGTATCGTAGACGTTGACGAGTTCGTCTCGGCCATCAGCGTTGACGTCGGCTGCCACGGCCCCCCGCGCGGGCGACCACTGCCCCGATTGGCGCCCTTCGGTTCCCGTCTGGACACCGAGGGCGAACTCCGGCGCCATGGTCGCCTCGAACAGGTTCTGCCAAAGTTCAACGATCCCGTTGTTATCCCCCTCGAAGAGGGTAACGACCTGCTGGCGAGGCACCAGCACGCGGTTGCCCGCGAATGGATCGGTGAGCGATCCATCCGCGAGCTGCCGCTCGAGCGGCGGCGCCGCCGGACCGCGGTAGCCGCGTCCCCGCGCGGCTGCCAGCCCCTGCGGGTCGCGCAGGTAGGGGTTGTAGCTACGCGGCAGCCGGCCGGGCTTGTGCCGGTACAGCGCGTAGCCTGACCCCGCTGTTGCCCCCTGAGCGCGTACCAACTCGTCCTCGGCCGGCGCGTCCTCAATGCCGACCGCCCCGGCCCCCCGGCCAGGTGACCGCTCCGGCCAGCCCATGGCACGAGCGCGCGGATCACCCGGCTGCGCCAGCGTAAGCGCGCCCAGGAGCAAGCACCCAACCACCAGCCAACGACACCCGCGGTGACGGGTCAACCTCAACAGCGCACAGTCCATCGTGCATCTCTCCTGAGTCCTGGAGCTGGGAGCGGTTGGAGCCCCTATGCCTGTCTACCGTCGTGATGGCGAGCCTGAGGGCGGAACCCACCGCCTGGCCGCGGGTACATCAACCGTCTCCTGGCGCGCTCACCGGGAGCAATGTGGCGAGGGGCATTGCGCCTGCCAACCTGAGTGCCGAGATATCAGGTGGGCCCGCCACCGGCCGGCAGGACGAGCGCCTTGGCAAGACGGATGCTTGCTCACGGCACGAATTCTGCATCGCCTTCCGCTGGATTGATCTTC
Source organism: Chloroflexota bacterium (assembly GCA_042408635.1). Classification (GTDB taxonomy): domain Bacteria; phylum Chloroflexota; class UBA6077; order FW602-bin22; family JBHOQZ01; genus JBHOQZ01. The sequence goes on along the minus strand of JBHOQZ010000040.1, from coordinate 6,302 downwards.
AGGAGACCCATGCTCCTGGTGGGAGGCACGATCACCATGGGTTAGATCAACATCAATCCGGCAGCGCCACGGGGGCGGTGCCGGAGCCTGTGGTTGGCGCTGGCTGCCGCCACCGTGGCCGGCGATGCGGTCGCGGTGCCGGCGGTGGTCTCCGGCCAGCGGCCGGTCGGCTTCGGTGACCCGATCCAGGTGCTGCGCGAGCGCAACGCGCTCGTGCTGCTGGGGCCGGTGCAGGTCGAGGGTGAGGGCGGCTGGTCGCACCGCTACCTGGTGGCCGCCACGGCCACGATGACCAACCCCAGGGCCCTCGAGGGCAAGGCGGTGGGGATCGCGGCGACCGGCACGGTGGCCGAGCTGGCGTTCCGGGCTTGGGCCGAGCGCCACGGCGTGGCTGCCGCCCGCGTGCAACTCGTGGCAGTGGCACCTGGCGATATGGGCGAGGCGCTGCGCACTGGCCGCGTCGCCATGGTCGACGCGCCCTCGCCCTGGGCCGAGACCATCGCGGCGCAGGGCGCGCGCGTGCTGGATGCCCAGCCCTACGCGGCGCTGGGCAACCGCGTCATCACCGGGGTCTGGTACGCCAACCGCACCTGGCTCCAGGCGAACCGGGAGGCGGCGGCGGACCTCGTGGCGGCGCTCACGCGCGCCGAACGCTGGCTGGAATCGAACCCGGAGCAGGCCCGGCATCTTGCGGCCCGAGCGATCGAGCGACCGGCCGGGGCGCTCGATCGGAACAGCGTCCTGCCGCGCCTGGCCGACGCTGGCGAATCGACACTGCAAACCTTGATCGAGGCGGCGAACCGCCTGGGCCTGCTGCGCGACCTCTTCCGCCCGGCCGACGTCCTCGCGCAGCTCCGCTAGCGACGACGACCCGCACCCTCACTGGAGCGACACCCGCCCGGCCCGTGCCGGCGGGCCCCTGCCTGCGGTCGGCGACGGCCGCGACGCCGTGGCTCGCCACCGGTCAAGCGGCACCCCAGGCTGGCGGTCGGGCCGATTCGGGGCGCGGGCCGGGCGCGGGCGCTCACCACCAGCCGCGCGGCACGTTGCGCCGGCCGAGGCCGGGGAAGCGGTCGAGCGCGGCCAGGCGCTCGAGGCGGCGCAGCGTGACGTCGACCTCGTCGCGGTCGAGCCACTCGCGCAGCGTGTGGCGCAGCGCCTGGACGCGCCGGCCGTCGGTCGCCAGCTCCTGGAGCGTGGTCTGGAGCTCGGCGGGGATGGGATCGCCGCAGAAGTCCCAGATCACCGTGCGCAGCTTCGGGTGGGTGTGGAAGGTCAGGCCGTGGTCGATCCCCCAAAGGCGGCCATCGGCGCCCCGGAAGCAGTGGCTCGCCTTGCGATCGGCGTTGTTGGTCAGGATGTCGAACAGCGCCATCCGCTGGAGCGCCTCGACCGGGCGGTCCTTGCACTCCCGCAGCGAGTAGTAATCGCCGTCGCGCTCGGGCTCGACGTAGAGCTGCACCGTGCCGATGCCGTGGGGGCCGTCGCGCACGACGGTGGTCGGGATGAAGTCCCAACCGAGCTCCTGCGAGACCAGGTAGGCGGCGTATTCGCGCTTGAAGAGCGTGCCGTCGGGGAAGTCCCAGAGCGGGGTCTCGCCGCGGCGCGGCTTGTAGATGCCGATCGTGTCCGGCTGCCCATCGAGGGAGAGCACCACCGCGAAGCTGTAGTTCGAGCCCCAGGGCAGGCCCTCGCAGGCGACGATCTCGCCACGGAGGAGGATCTCGCGCGCCTGCTCGGGGGTAAGGTCGGTGGGCTGCCGGACGACCTCCGCCCCGGGGTCCGGTTTGCGGTGGCGGGCGCGCCGATAGCGAGCGGGGCGATCCGAGGAGCCGAAGCGGTAGATCTCCATCCGGGGTTGGCCTTCCGAGGCGAAGAATGCGGGTGGCCGGGCAGGCCGAAGCATGCCCCAGGAGTTATGGTACGGACGCCGCCCCGCCTCGTCAATGAATCGGGGGTTAGGGACGAGGCGGCGACGGTTGCCCCCTTGCCCCCAATGCTGGGGGAACCGCCGAGCGCACCACCCAAGAGCGCCCCCGGCGCGCCGGCGCCGTAAACGAGGAAGCGGTGCCCGGAGGTCACCCGACCCTACAGGTGATCGGGCGTGACCACCTGCCGCAGACTCCACTGGTGGATGTTGGCGACCGTGCCGGCGAGGCCGTCGAGCGCGCGCGACGCCGCCAGCAGCCCGATCACGACCACGGCGGGGCCGGCGGCGAGCGGCACGAGCAGCATGCCCAGCGCCGCCAGCGCCCTGCCGCCGAGGAGGGTCGCTCCCACCCCGCAGCACCGGGCCGCCCAACGCGCCAGCAGAGCCCCGAGGATGGCGCCGATGCCGCCGACCACGAAGATCAGCCCGAGCGTCACCGGGCCGAGCCCCAGCTCCCGCGTGAGGTACAGCATGTCGAGCGCGTCGAACGCGCCGATGGCCACCGACGAGGTCACCGACGTCAGGATGATCAGGCGCAGCAGGCTCAGGCCGAGGAGCGCCCGCACGCCCGCCGCCATCGCCCGCGGCAGTGCTTCGCCCGGCCCGGTGGGAGCGGGTGGCGGCTCGGGCCGGCTGATCACCCCCACCAGCAGCGCCGAGACGACGAACGAGGCCGCGTCGACCAGCACCGCCAGCGGCGCCGAGAGGAGCTGGACGAGCGCGCCGCCCACGCCCGGCCTGGCCGAGGCCGCCGCCGAGTGGCCGATCTGAAGGGCGCTGTTGGCCTCGACACCTTGAGGAAGTCTCCGTCGCGCCAGATCGGACGTCAGCCGGGCTGACGCGGCGGCGACCGACTTCGCGCGGGCGCTCGCGCTGCGGGCGGCCCTCAGCCGACTCTTCCGCGCCATCGCGCGCGGCGAGCCGCCTGCCGAAGCCGACCTCGAGCGGCTGTGATGGGAGTACCTGGCCGCGCTCGGGCAGGCGCGGCTCCGTCGCTCGGATGGTCGGTACGCCTGGGAGTAACCGACGGAGGCGGTGGCGCTGGACCGGCCGCTGTGGGCCATCGCGAGCTCGGCGGTAGAGGTGCTGACCCGGGACGAACTGGGGCAGATCAAGGAGTGCACCGGGACGAACGACTGCGGCTGGCTGTTCTATGACACGAGCAAGAACGCCAGCCGGCGCTGGTGCAGCATGGAGGGGTGCGACAGCCGCGTCAAGATGCGCCGGTGGTACGCGCGCCGCCGCACCACGCCCCTGCCCGGCGATGCCCACCCCGACCACCCCGCCGAATCCGGCTGATACCCCAGCGCCGACCCGGCATAGAGCACCACCAGCGACCGCGCCCGCCGCCCTCGCCACCGGGCAACCCTGTCGGGTGGCGCGGGCGCCAACCCGGTCCGTGGCGGGGCGGCGGGCGCAGGCCACGCGGTGCGCCGGTACGAGGTTGCGCCGGGCCTGATTGCGGAAACGGACCCACCCCAGCCCCTGTCCCGGCGCTCGGCGCCGGGACAGGGGCCGCAGGCGCCGGGTCAGGCGTTCACCAGGCGCGGGCGTGAGAGTGGCCGCGAGGCGCGCCGGGTCAGCTCCTCACCGATCGCATCGACAGGTATCGCCGTGTCGGGAGACGGTAGCCGTCGAGGCATGCGGGCGTCCGGGCGGCGGCCACGCCGCCCAGAGATCGCCACGGCGGGAGCACGCCCTGTGGCTCCAGTTAGGGGCGCGCCTGAACCTACACCGCGCGGACATCGCCCTGGCCGGGGGAGGGGTGGTCGGCGAAGCGCGTCGGGTCAGCCGCGGCGTCGGGCGCGCCGGACGCGGTCGACGCTCGGGCCGGGCCGCTGCCTGACCCAGCGGAGATAGGCGGCGACACGCGGATCGGCGCGCAGCTTCGCGATCGTGTTGCGCTCCGCCAGCTCGCGGTTGTCGAAGAGGGCATGGAGCTGTCGGTGGCAGGTGCGGCAGAGCTGGACGGTGGGGAACCGGTTGCCGCCGACCTGGCGCGGCGTGAGGTGGTGCCGCGTGCGCTCCGGCACCACCCGCTCGCAGAGAGCGCAGCGACGGTCGGCCATCCCCTCGGCCTCACCTCCGCGTCCCACCTGCCCCTCACCCATCACCGCGTCGCACTCCCCTACGGCTCAACGCTGCTTCCCGTCGCGTTCCCGGGTGCGCTGGCGCTCACCGCCGTCGGGCGGGCAGTCCGAACACCCAATCGCGCCCGCCCTCGTCATGCGATTATCGCGCCGGGCGCGCCACCCGCATAGGCTCCCCGGGCGGGTCGCTCGGCCGGGCCGGCGACCCGTTACAACCTCTCGGGACCGGGTCAGGGGAGCCAACCGACCATCCGCGCGGGCTTCAGCCCGCCGACCGCACCCCCGCATTAAATTGACAACTTCCAACACCCCCCGGCGTCCGGGCGGGCCGGCATCACCCGAAGCGGCGTTGACCCGTTCCCATCCCCAGGGGGCTGGTGGGCCGGCTCCCGTTGACCAGGTGGCCAACGCGCGGTCGCGCGTGGTCGGGGCAGAGCGCAGTTCCGCGTCGCTCGGCGGCGGGAGTGGCCGGGGCGGAGCGCAAGCTATACTGCGGGCAAGGTGCCAGCAGGGAAGGTGGGCGGTGTGCCGATGGCGGCATCCGGCCACCACGACCTGCGCGCTCGGCAGAAGTGGGGGAGGTGCGCGGTGTGCTGACGGTCGGTGCGGTGAGTGAGGCGCTCCAGGTGGAACCGGTCGGCAACGCCGATCCGGCGCAGGCGATCACGGCGGTCGTCTACGACTCGCGCCAGGCGGTGCCCGGCTGCCTCTTCGTGGCGATCCCGGGTGAGGCGGGTCGCGACGGCTGGAACTACGTCCCCAACGCGGTCGCTGCCGGCGCCGTGGCGATTCTCGCCCAGCGCCCGCCCGCCCCCGAATGGCTCACCGCCTGGCAGCCGGCTTCCGCCACTGCCTCAGCCGCAAGCACCCCCGGCCACCCGCCCGACCACGACCGCAGCGCGGCCACCACCCCCTCCTCCCCCAGCCTCGGGGGGCCGGGGGAGCCGACCTCACCCCCCCGCATTGGGGGGATGGGGGAGCCACCTCCGGGCGGATCGCCCGCCTACTTCACCGTGCCACGCGTCCTCCAGGCGCTGGCCGCGCTGGCGGCGGCCTGGCGGGCGCGGCATCCCGTGCGCTGCATCGGCATCACCGGCGCCGTGGGCAAGACGTCGACGAAGGAGGCGCTCGCCGCCGTGCTCGGGCGGCGCTGGCGCACGCTCAAGAACGAGTCGAGCCTGAACAACGAGATCGGGGTGCCGGTGACGCTCCTGCGCCTCGACTCGTCGCACGAGCGCTACGTGCAGGAGCTGGGCACCTACGGCCCCGGCGAGGTGCGCTTCCTCTGCTCGATCGTGCGGCCGGTGACCGGCATCGTCACCAACATCGGCCCCTCCCACCTCGAGCGCATGGGCAGCCTGGAGAACATCGCGCGGTGCGAGGGGGAGATCGTCGAGTGCCTCCCGCGCGACGGCATCGCCTGCCTGAACTACGATGATCCGCTCGTGCTGGCGATGCGGCGGCGCACGCGGGCACGCGTGCTCACTTACGGTATCTCGGCCGGCGCCGACCTGCGCGCGGTCGACGTGGAGGAGCTCGGGTTGCAGGGCGTGCGCCTGCGGCTGCTCTGGGGCGGCGAGGCGGTCCCGGTGCAGGTGCCGATCCCGGGGCGGCCCGGCCTCTGGATCGCGCTGGCAGCAGCGGCCGGGGCGCTGGCCGAGGGTATGCCGCCGGCCGAGGTCGCAGCCGGCCTCGGCGCGCTGCCGGGGCCGACCCGACTGGTCCCGCGCACGGGCCGCAATGGCTCGCTCATCCTGGACGACCACTACAACGCCAGCCCGGTATCGACGCGCGCCGCGCTCGACCTGCTGGCGCAGACGCCGGCTGGCCCCGGCGGGCGCAAGATCGTCGTGCTGGCCGACATGCTCGAGCTGGGCGAGATCGCGGAGGCAGCGCACCGGGAGATGGGCCGGCGCATCGTCGAGGTGGCCGACGCGCTCATTGCCGTGGGCCCCCTGGCGACCCGCTACGTGGCCGACGAGGCACGCCGGCTCGGGCTGGCCGACGTCGAGACCTACGCCGACGCCGCCGAGGTGCCCTATGAGCCGCAACCGGGCGACGTGATCCTGGTCAAGGGGTCCCGCGGCATGCGCACCGAGCGCCTCGTCGCTCGCCTCGTGGCCGCCAGCCGCTGAGTCGACTGCGGCGCTGCACCGTCTCGTGCCCCGGCGACCGGCCGGCTGCCGGCTCGTCATCGGGCCCGGCCGAGTAGGCCGCAGCGCTCGCCGAGGGGTCGACTGCGTGGCGAGCCGCCAGGGGTTTCGCAAGCCGAGCGAACCGGC
>JBHOQZ010000038.1:0-3616 GCA_042408635.1 Chloroflexota bacterium | reverse complement strand
CGAGCAGGGCGTCGGCGAGCGGCGCGAGGTTCTTGTAGGCGTAGCGGTGGGGCCCGAGGTGCCGGATGGCGTGGGCGAGCCGCCGGGCGCGCTCCGGGTCGGCGGCCACCACCGCCAGTGGCGTCACGTAGGTGTGGATCGTGAACAGCACCGCGCGCGTGCGCGCCAGGCGCGAGAGCGTCTGCCGCTCGACCCGGAAAAAGCAGCGTTCACCGGCGTTCTCGGCGGTGATCCCGGCGCGGCTGGGTGCCACCAAGTCGCGGCAGCGCGGCGCGAGGTTGAGCCGGTCGGTCGTCTTGATCGACCAGTTGGCGCGCCAGACCGGCCGCTCGACCTTGAGCCGCGCCATGAGCAGGCTGGCCGAGCGGCCGATCTCGGTGTCGAAGCGCGGCACGTCGGCGTGGATCGAGAGAAACGAGCGGCCCAGCATCTCGTCGAGGTCCCAGCCGCTGGCGAAGCAGAGCTGCCCGGCGACCAGCGGGAACCCGGCCGCCGCGTCGTCGCCCATCAGGATCAGGTCTTCCTGCACCTCGCGGCTGACCCAGTCGAGCGGCGGGTAGGGCAGCGTCGCCGCGTCCCCCGGACGAAAGGTCGTCGCACGACCGAGCAGCCGATTGTGCCAGGCCAGGTGGCCGCCGCGGCGCTCGAGGGTGAAGTGCCGCGGGTAGCGCTCGGCCAGGTGTGGCAGCAGCGTTTCGACGACCTCCCACTGCGCCGCCTCGGTGCCGGGCGGCCCCTGGAAGTAGTACCGGTGGTCGGAGGCGAGGATCGCCGCCTTCTCCGCGATCTCGGCGTGGTAGCGCTCGGGGTCGATCTCGATCAGCGGCAGGTCGCCCAGCGCCTGGGTGCCCATCGACCAGTGGGCCGGGTCTGCCTCGACCGGGAAGTAGGGGAGCGCCGGTGCGGTGCGCGCGTCCATCGCGCCCTACTGTCCTGCCAGGAGCTCGCGCACGGCGCGGCCACCGCCGCGGTAGTACTCGAACAGCGTTTCGAGGTCGGTGCCGAGCGAGAAGTGGCGCACACCCATGGCGAGGTAGGGCTGCGCCTCGGCCGGGTGCTGGATTTCGACGCGCGGCGCCACCCCGCGCTGCAGCGCGGTCTCGATCGTATAGTGCTCGGCTTCGCGTACCTGCGGGAGATTCCACTCGCCGGGCCGGCCGATGCTCATCGCGTAGTCGGCCGGGCCGAACTGCACCATGTCGACCCCGGGGACGTCGAGCAGCGCCGGCAGGTTCTCGACCGCCTCGTTCTTCTCGATCATGATTGCGACCACGCTCTCGGCGGTCGATTGGACGTAGGCGGCGGTGCCGACCTCGAGCACGAAGCCGACGTCGCGGCTCATGGCGACGCCGCGGCGGCCGCCGGTCGCGGGCGACTCGGCGCGCACGATCCGTACGCACTCCTCGACGTCCTCGGGTGTGCGCACGTCGGCGAACAGCACATTCTGGAGGCCCGCCTTGAGCGCCTGCACGGCAGTAAAGGCGCGCAGCTCCTGGGACACCTTGACCATCCCCGAGAGGCCGTCGAACAGCTCGATCGCCCGGCCGATGTTCTCGAGCGAGAAGGCGTCGAACGGCGCGTACTCGGCCAGGATTTCGACGTAGTCAAACTGCCCGCTATGGCCCACCAGCTCGACGACGGTCGGCCACTGGCTGGCGACGCGGGTGCCCAGGCTCGGCCGGCCGGCCGAGAGCAGCTCGCGCAGGCGGTTGGCACGCGGCATGGATTCACCTCACCTCCTCGCCCCTCAGCCTCCGGCGCCACCCGCGCCGACCCGCTCCGGGCTGCCGCTATTGTAACGGCTCGCGCGCCGCGCCTCCTGCAGACGGCCCGGGCCCGTTCCAGGCGTTGAGACCTGCCCCGCGCGCCCGCCCCGACGCGCCAGGCGCGTGCGCGGACGCCGGCAGCGCTTCAGGACGCGCGGGGGCCGGAAGGCGGCGGCTCAGTAGTCGCGGCGCGATTCGAGGGCGCGCATGAGGGTGATATCGTCGGCGTATTCGAGGTCGCCGCCGGCCGGTAGGCCGCGGCCGATGCGCGTCACCTTGAGCCCCTTCGCCTTGAACGGCCGGAGCAGCCCGGTGATGTAGTGGGCGGTATTCTCGCCCTCCATGCTCGGGTTGGTGGCGAGCACGACCTCGCGGGTGGTGCCGTCGAGGCGCTTGACGAGCGCGTCGATCTTGAGGTCGTCAGGTCCGACCCCTTCGAGCGGGTCGATGGCGCCGTGGAGGACGTGGTAGAGCCCCTTGTAGCTGCGTGTCCGCTCGATCGCCAGGATGTCAAGCGGCTCCTCGACTACGCAGATGGTGGAGCGGTCGCGGGTCGGGTCGGCGCAGAAAATGCAGGGGTCCTCCTCGGTGATGTTGAAGCAGCGTGAGCAGAAGGTAATGCGCTCCTTGAGCGTGGCGATCGCCTCGCCGAGCGAGCGCGAGGTATCGTCGGGCTGGCGCAGCAGGAAGAAGGTGAGGCGCTGGGCGGTCTTGGGCCCGATGCCGGGCAGCTTGGTGAACTCATCGATCAGACGCGCCACGGGGGCGGGGGTGGTTTGCATGGTCTGGTGCTCTCCCGGCGGCGGACCCAGCCGTGCCGGGCGGCGCCGACCATCAAAACATCATCAATGGGCAAGAATTGCACATTGGATGCGCAGCTTTGTCATTATACTACACAGCGAGGGTCGCTTTTCCCGGGGAAGCCGGGTATGACGTCGCTTGACGCTCCAGCCGGGGCCGTGCTATGCTCGCGGCCGGACGTCGGCACCGACGGGAGTGGCCGTGCGGTCGTTCCTCCTGCGCTGGCTGGCGATCTTTCTGGCAGTGCTGGTGGCAGGCCAGGTCGTGCCGGGGAGCGTCGTGGTGGGAGACCTGTCAGGTGTCGCGCTCTTCGCCGTCGTGCTCGCGGCCCTCAACGCCGTCGTGCGGCCCCTGGTGGGGTTGGTCGCGCTGCCCGTGACCTGTCTCACGCTCGGCCTCTTCACGCTCGTGCTCAACGGCCTGCTGTTCTGGATTGCCTCGGGCCTGGTGCGTGGCGTCCAGGTCGCGAACTTCGGTGCCGCCGTGTTCGGTGCCCTGATGGTCAGCCTGGTCGGCCTGCTGGTCGCACTGGTCGACGGCGGCTAGACGTCGGGTGAGCGTGTAACCATGAACTTCTGGAAATGGCTCATCCCCGGGATGGGCGTCAAGCGCTGGCTCATCCTGCTGCTGCTCGGGATGACCGGCGTCAGCCTGGGCATCGCCTACCTGCTGGTCTCGGTCTACCGCGAGCAGCCCTTTCCCGACTGGGTCGGGCCGCTCACGCTCCAGTTCATCGACCGCCCGATCCGCGGCGCCCTCTTCATTGTCGTCTTCGGCGGGCTGATCTTCTTCGCGCTGCGCGGGCTGAGCAACTCGCTCGTCTCGCCCTTCCTCCAGGCCGACGACAACCTCGTCGACATCATGTTCGAGCGGCGCATGCTGCGCCGCGGCCCGAAAATCGTCGCCATCGGCGGCGGCACCGGCCTCTCGACGCTGCTGCGCGGACTCAAGCAGCACACCGCGAACCTGACGGCGATCGTGACCGTGGCCGACGACGGCGGCAGCAGCGGGCGTCTCCGGCGCGACCTGGCGGTGCCGCCGCCGGGCGA
>JBHOQZ010000330.1:0-3640 GCA_042408635.1 Chloroflexota bacterium | reverse complement strand
GCAGGGGACCGGCCTGCTGCTCGAAGTTCGCGCCGCGCCGGATCAGGCCAACCCCGGGCCGTGGGCGCCGCTGCGCGCCGGACCAAGTAGCGGCGCTCGCATGTTCCGGGCCGGGCAACGAACGACCCGCAGTTCGGGTTGACGGTAGGCGGTGCGGGCCGGGGCGCAAGGGACGGCAACTGCTATACTGGTCGGGGTATGTTCCAGTTCGCGCGGACAGGGTGCGGGGTATTGCTTTGCTGGCGTCGTGTGCTCATGTGCCTGCTCTTGCTGCTGGTTGCCGCCGCTGGCTGCCGCTCGGCGGTGTCGGCCGGGCGGCCGGTAGGCGCGAGCGGCGTCAAGCCGACGCCGACGCCGGCCACCGTCCGCACGCTCACCTGGTCGATCTGGGGCAGCCCCTGGGAGGTGGATACCAGCCGGCGGGTGGCGCGGCTCTTCGAGGCGGAGAACCCGGGCACGCGCGTCGAGATGGTGCACGTCGACTGGCCGGCGTACTTCGACTGGCTGCGGCGGGAGTGGGAGGCCGGGCGTTCGCCCGACGTGATGTTTCTCAACTACGTGCCGATGCGGGCGGCCGAGGGGCACCTGCTGCCCGTCGATCCGTTCATCGAGCGTGACCGCTACAGCCTCGACGACTTCTATCCGGCGCTCCTCGAGCAGTTCCGGTACGCCGGCAGCTACTACGGCCTGCCGCGCGATAACGACACGAAGGTGATCTACTACAACAAGGACGCCTTCGACGCCGCCGGCCTGGCCTACCCGCGCGCCGGGTGGACGTGGGAGCAGTTGCGGGCGGCCGCGATCAAGCTAAGCCGCCCGACGCGCCAGTACGGCTTCGGCTTCGACTCGCTGCACTGGTGGCGCGTCTTCCTCTGGCAGAACTGGGCCAACATCGTGGACGATCCATTCAATCCAACCCGCATCACCGTGAACTCGGCCGAGGCGATTGAGGCGGTCGACTTCCTGGCCGGTCTCGTCAACCGCGACCGGGTGACGCCGCCGCCTGATCAGCTCAACGACGCCGCGCTGACGGAGCTCTTCGCGCGGGGCGAGCTGGCGATGATGTTCGGCAACCACAGCAAGGTGCCGACCTTCTCGGAGAACGCGGCGCTGCGCTGGGACGTGGCTCCGCTGCCGCGTGGCGCGCGGGCGGCCAACGTGGCCGGCGGCGCCGGCTACGTCATCGCCCGCCGAGCACCCGACCCGGACCTCGCCTGGGAGTTCATCAAGTTCCTGACCGGGCCGAAGGGGCAGGCGATCTTCGCCGAGTCTGGACAGATCACACCGGCGCGGCGCTCTGTGCGCGAGGATAACATCTTCCTCCGGCGCAGCTCGTACAACGCGCGCGTCTTCATCGACGAGGTCGAGACCGGCCAGCCCAACCTCATCTTCCCGCGTGCCGACGCGATCAGCGCCACGCTCGACCGCGCGCTCGATCCGGTCTGGCGTGGGGAGGAGTCCGCGGCTACCGCGCTCAACCGGGTCGTGCCGGAGCTAGAGCGCGAGCTGAAGAACTAGGGCGCCCGCGTGGCAGGCAGGTGGGCAAGTGGGCAGATCAGCGTCTGGGATCGCCAAGACGAGGCGCGACTGACCCCGGAGAGATTAGGGAGCGTTCAGGGTGACACGGCTGCTCATGCGGCCCTTCCGCAAGAGTATCGGGGCGCAGATCCTCGCTGGCTACGGCATCACCACGCTGTTTGCGCTGGTGGTGGCGGCGATCTCGATCTACGCCGTGGTCGCCGTGAACAGCCGATTAGCCGAGATCGCCGAGAACGACCGGCTCGTCGGCGCCAACGTCGGCCGCATCCGGCTCGCGCTCGAGCAGCAGAACGATGCCATCCGCAGCTACCTGGCGCCCTTGCGCGACGAGGACCGCGACCCGCGCGACCTCGAGGCGTTCTACACGGCCGGTGCGGACTTGCGGGGCGCGGTCGAGGAGCTGCGCGGCTCGTTCACCGATGAGAGCGGCGTCGACCTGATCGACGAGGTCGTCAAGCGCCACCGCCGCTTCGAGGAGGTGGCCGAAAGCGAGCTGTCGCTGCTGCGGCAGGGCTGGCCGGGCGCTGCCCAGTTCCTTTGGCGCGTCAGCGGCAAGGAGTCGAAGGACGACCTCGAGCGGGCCGTGCTCCAGCTCGCCGAGAAGCACGAGGCCCAGACGCGGCTCGACGTCGACGAGGCGAGCCGCCAGTCGCTGCTGGCGCTGATCATCTCGCTCGGGCTCGTACTCGGCGGCGGCTGTGGCGCCTTCCTGCTCGGCCGGCGCATGACGGCGCGCATCACCAACCGGCTCGAGGTGCTGGCGGCCCAGGCCGACGCGCTGCGCAGCGGCGACCTGTCGGCGCGCGTGCCCCCGCTCGGGCAGGACGAGCTGGCGCTGCTCGGCAACGAGCTCAACCGCATGGCCGCCGATCTCGAGGAATCGCACCAGCGGCTGGCCCAGGCGCTGCGCGAGACGCGCCAGCGCGAGGACGAGCTGCGCGTCTTGAACTCCATTGCCGCCACCGTCTCGCGCTCGCTCGACCTCGACGAGATCCTCCACGAGAGTCTCGACCAGGTCTGCGAGCTGCTGGGGATCGAGGCGGCGGACGTGATGCTGGTCGACGAGGCGACGGGCGAGCTCTCGACGGTGGCCAACCGTGGCTTCTCGGAGGAGATCATGCGCGACATGGCCCGGCTCAAGTCCACCGAGCTGGTGGCCGGCGCCGTCGCGCTGACTGGGGAGCCGGTCGTGATCGACGACAGCGGGCAGGACCCGCACCCGAGCTTCGAGCAGGCGGTGCGCGAGGGCTACCGCGCGTTCGCCAGCGTGCCGATGTGCTCGAAGGAGCGCGCGGTCGGCGTGATGAATGTCGCTACGCGCCAGGCGCGGCGCTTTACCGCCACCGAGGTAACGCTGCTGTCGGCGATCGGCAATCAGATCGCGCTGGCGATCGAGAACGCCCGGCTCTACCGCCAGGCCCGCTCCTTCGGCGTCGCCGAGGAGCGCAATCGCATGGCGCGCGAGATCCATGACACGCTCGCGCAGGGTCTCACCGCGATCACCCTCCAGCTCGAGTGGGCCGAGGCTGTGCTCGAAGAAGACATCGAGCAGGCGCGCAGCGGCCTCTCGCGCGCCCTGTCGACAGCCCGCGACAATCTCGAGGAGGCGCGCCGCTCCGTCATGGACCTGCGCGCGGCCCCGCTCGAGGGTCTCTCGCTGGCGGAGGCGCTGCGGCGCCTGGTCGACACGTTCGGCCGCGAGCACGAGATCGCGGCGGTGTTCGTGGCCGATCGGATGACCGATCGCTTCTCGGCGCGCGTCGAGGCGAGCCTCTACCGGATCGCCCAGGAGGCGCTGACGAACGTCGCCAAGCACGCCTGCGCCGACAACGTCACGGTCGAGCTCACCCACGAGCACGGCCGTGTGCGCCTCGTCGTCGAGGACGACGGGGTCGGCTTCGATCCGTGCCAGCCGGTGCGCTCGGACGCCAGCGGCGGCTTCGGCCTGGTCGGGCTGCGGGAGCGGGCGGCGCTGCTGGGCGGATCGCTCCAGGTGGAGAGCGTGCCGGGCCGCGGCACCCGGCTCGAGGTGGACGTGCCCGACGGGGAGCGCACCCGCCGCGCGGGCACCGCGGCGCGGGCGGGGCGCGCAGCAGCGCCG
>JBHOQZ010000033.1:0-2924 GCA_042408635.1 Chloroflexota bacterium | reverse complement strand
GAGCCGGCAAAGCCGCTCTATCTCCTCGAAGGTGAGCAGCGTCGACTTGTGCAGCCAGGGCAGCCCCTCCGCCGGCATGCAGTAGACGCAGCGGAAGTTGCACCGGTCGGTGACCGACACCCGCAAGTTGCGGATGTAGCGGCCGTAGCTGTCGATCAGTTGGGGGTATCCGAACTCCGTCACCGGCCAGACGTCCGGCTGTGAGAGCACCGTCGCCATACGCCGACCCTCTCCACGCACTGCCAGCGCCGCCACGCGAACCGTTCGGCGAACGCTGGTCACACGATAGTCTACCACACGCCCGCCCTCCCCGGCGGCCCGGCTCGGCGTTCGCCACGCGATTCTTGACGCGGCGGAGTTGGCCGAGGCAACGTCGGCGCCAGGACGTCGCCGGCCAGGAGAGTCGCGAGGGCCCGCGTGCCGGTGGTCAGCCGGGTGGAGGAGCGAGTGCGAGCACCGACGGCACGCGATCCGACGCGGCCAGGCGCAAGAGGCCGTAGCCGATCCCCGCGAGCCCTGTCATCAGGCCCGGCGACCTCGACGCCGACCGGGTTGCCGCAGCGCGCGCCCGCCGTCGTGAGGTGCTCGGCGCTGGCGGCGCGGGTGCACAGCGGCACGCCAGCCGCTACAATGGGGCCGAGTGTGACCGGGTAGGCAGGCCGGTGCCGGCAACGCTAAGGAGTGGGCGTGCGGGATGGGCGACGCGGTGCAGGAGCGATCAGGCGGACGAGACCACGGCGCCACGGCGCCCTCGCCCTCGCCCGCGGCGACGCTCACCGTCGACGTGCCGGAGCCGGTGTCGGTTGGCCGCGGACCTCGCCCCGACCGAACCGGCGGCGTGGTCTACTCGATCGTGGCGCCCGTCTTCAACGAGGCCGAAACGCTGCCGCACTTCTGCGCGCGCGTGGTTGCCGTCATGGAGGGCTTGGGCGAACGGTTCGAGGTTATCTTGGTCGACGACGGCAGCCGCGACGGCTCGCGCGAGCTGGCGATCGAGCTCAACCGGCGCGATCCGCGCATCAAGCTGATCAGCTTCTCCCGCAACTTCAGCCACCAAATCGCCATCACCGCCGGGATCGACTTCGCCTCCGGGCAGGCCGTGATCATCATCGACTCTGACCTTCAGGATCCGCCCGAGGTCATCCCCGAGCTCGTCAAGGCCTGGCAGGCAGGCTACGACGTTGTCTACGCCACTCGCGTCGAGCGCCAGGGTGAAACGGCATTCAAGCTCGCCACTGCCAGCCTCTTCTACCGCCTGATCCGGCGCATCACCTCGGTCGACATCCCGAGCGACACCGGCGACTTCCGCCTCATGGATCGGCGCGCCGTGAACGCGCTCAAGCGCATGCGCGAGCACCACCGCTTCATGCGCGGCCTCTCCGCCTGGGTCGGCTTCCGCCAGACCGGCGTGCCCTATCGCCGCGCCGAGCGCTTCGCCGGCACGACCAAGTACCCCCTGCGCAAGATGCTCAAGTTCGCGACCGACGCGATCACCAGCTTCTCCTACGTGCCGCTCCAGATCGCGACGACCGTCGGGCTCAGCGTGGCGGCCCTCGCGCTCGTTGGCATCTTGCTGACACTCCTCTTTCGCCTCTTCGGCGGCCAGGTCACCGGTCAGGCGACGACGCTGGTGGTCGTGTTGTTTCTCGGCGGTCTCCAGTTCATGTTCCTCGGCGCAATCGGCGAGTACCTGGGCCGCATCTACGACGAGGTGAAGGGGCGCCCGCTCTACATCGTCGACGAGGCGCACGGCTTCCTGCCCGAGGACGACCCCGACGACCACCTCAACGGCAACCGCTAGCCCGCGCCCTGCCCGCCGGGCCGGCCGACAGCCAGCCGCAGCAGCACCGTAGCCGCTAGCTCGACCAGCCGCAGCGCGATGACCGCCAGCAGCGCGCCGGTGTCGAGCACGAGCAGGCCAAACAGGAGCGGGTGCGTCGCCCGCTCGAACGGGGCCACCAGTGGGTCGGTGACCAGCGTAACCAGCCCGAGCACGACCGCGAGCGCTGGCGGCGCCGCGAAGTGCACGAGCACGAGCACCACCCGCCCCAGGATCAACCACTGCGCCGCCCGCAGGAGCAGCTGGAGCGCGCGGGCGACGGGCGCGTGAGGTGGCGCACCGCCCAACCACCGGGCGGCCTCGACCGGGCCGGCGACCGCCCTCGGCGCCGGGCCCGGCTTCGGCCAGAGGGGCGTGAGCACGAGCCCAACCGCGAACCCGCCGAGGTGTGCCCACCAGCCGACGTCCCCGCCGGGCCCAGTCGAGCCCGCCGACGCCGCCACCCCATGCAGGAGCTGGAACAGGAACCAGAGGCCGAGCACGACCGCGGCGGGCACCTGCACGACGGCGACGAGCACGAGGATGACGAGCAGCAGCGCGACTCGCGCCTGTGGATAGAGGTAGAGGTAGGCGCCCAGTACCGCCGCCACCGCGCCGCTGGCTCCGATGACCGGCACCGCGGTCGGCCCGCTCGCCATCGCCTGGGCGATGCCGCCCACGACACCCCCGAGCAGGTAGAAGGCGAGGTAGCCGAGCCGCCCAAACCGGTCCTCGACGTTGTCGCCGAAGATCCAGAGAAAGAGCATGTTCGTCGCCAAGTGGAGCGGGCCCGCGTGCAGGAACGTGTAGCTCAGGAGCGTCTGCGGAGCGTGAGCCGTGGGCGAGCGCGACCCCGCCCACCAGCGGTCCAGCTCCGAGGGCAGCAGGCCCCAGGTGAAAATCAGGATGTCGACCCGCGGCCCGAGCCACAGCTCGTAGAGGTAGACGGCGACATTGGCCCCGATCAAGGTGAGGGTGACCCAGGCCGCGCGCCGCAGCGGGACGCTGTCGCCGACCGGGATCACTGCCGTCGCCCTCGGCGCTAGGAGCCGAGCCGGACCGTCGAGATCGGGAGCGGCGTGGGGATCGCGTACGTCGGGAAGGG
>JBHOQZ010000028.1:0-7379 GCA_042408635.1 Chloroflexota bacterium | reverse complement strand
CAGCCGGCGCTCCAGCGCCGCAGCGGCGCGCACCCGGCCGACGATCGCGGCGGCGAGCCGGTCGTCGGCGAGCACCCGCCGGGCGACCCGCGCCAGGTCGTCCGCGGTCAGCGCCTCGATCAGCGCGGTGACCGCCTCGGGCGTCTTGATCTCGCCGGTCAGGAGCTGCTGCCAGCCGTTCCAGGCGGCGACCGCGGCCGTGTCCTCGAGGCGCAGTTCGAGGCGTCCCTTCCAGTACTCGCGCGCCAGCGCCAGCTCTGCCGGCTGCACGCCGTCGCGCAGCGTCCGCAGCTCGCCCAGCACCTCATCGACCAGCGCGGGCGCGTTGCGCGGGTCGACCGCGGCGTAGATCACCAGCGAGCCCGCATCGTGGAGGTGGTTGACGTAGCTCTGGACGTCGTAGGCCAGGCCGAGCCGCTCGCGGATCGT
The DNA here is from genome assembly GCA_042408635.1 of Chloroflexota bacterium. Taxonomy (GTDB): domain Bacteria; phylum Chloroflexota; class UBA6077; order FW602-bin22; family JBHOQZ01; genus JBHOQZ01. The sequence goes on along the minus strand of JBHOQZ010000028.1, from coordinate 6,950 downwards.
CGAGAAGAGGCGCGAGGTCATCGCCTCACCCAGGATCACGTTGAGCAGGTCGAGCGCGTAGCTGTCAGGGTCGAGATAGGAGAGCGCGCGGAAACCGATGCAGACGTGCGCCTGCTGGGTGTCGCGGCTCTCGATCTTGACGCGCGGCAGGGCGCCGCCGGCGTCGACGGCGGGCCAGGGCGGTGCCGGCTCGCCCCGCCAGTCGCCCAGCGCCGCCTCGACCAGGCGCACCACCTCGTCGTGCGACTGCGGGGCGGCTACGCTGACGACCGTGTTGTGGGGCGAGTAGAAGGCACGCTTGAAGGCGAGGAGGTCGTCGCGGCTGATCGCGGCCACGCTCTCGACGGTACCGCCGACGTCCCAGCCGATCGGCTGGTCGCCCCAGAGCGCCTCCTCACAGCGCAGGTCGACCAGCTCAGCGGCGTCGTCCTGGGTCGAGCCGAGCTCCTCGATGATGACGCGGCGCTCCTTCTCGATCTCGGCCGCGTCGAGCCGGGGGCGCAGCACCATGTCGGCCACCAAGTCGAGGGCGAGCGGCAGGTGGCGGGCGGCGACCTTGGCCCAGAGCATGGTGCTCTCCTTGCCGGCCTCGGCGTTGAGCATGCCGCCCACCGACTCGATCACGGCAGCCAGGCGCTCGGGGGTGGGGCGGCGCTCGGTCCCCTTGAAGAGCATGTGCTCGAGGAAATGGGAGACGCCCCGTGTCGCCGCCGTCTCGTAGCGCGAGCCGGCGCGGATCAGGAGGTAGAGGGAAGCCGAGCGCGCGCTGGGCAGCGACTCGCTGACGACCGTGAGGCCATTTCCCAGCCGGGTGAGGCTATGCACGTGTCCCTGGGCTCCGGGGCGCGCCGGATCCCTGAACCCGGACAAGACGCCCGCTGGCGCACCCAATTGGTAAAATTATAGACCGGGCCGGGCGCGCGGTGTCAAGCGCCGCCGAGGCCGGGCAACCAGGGAAGCAGGGAGTGAGCCAGCGTGGAAGGCTACTGTGTGAAGTGCAAGGCCAAGCGCGAGATCAAGGACGCCAAGCAGGTGACGATGACGAACGGCCGCCCGGCCACGCAGGGCCTCTGCTCCATCATGCGGCACCCGGATCTTCAAGATCGGCGGCAGCCAGTAGCCGCACCGGGCGGGTAGCCCGGGCGGGTAGCCCGGGCCGCTGGCTGGCGCGAGGGGGCGGCGCCGCTGCCGCCGGTTTGCTACCATCCACGGGAGCCGATTCCGGTGGAGGGAAGCGTTGTCTTTGCGCGTGCGCGCCGCCGTGGCAACCGATCGCGGCCAGAAACGCCAGCTCAACGAAGACGCGGTCGGCGCCGGCCATCGCCCCGGCGGCGCCGGCGCGCCCGACCAATCCGTCTGGGTCGTCTGCGACGGCATGGGCGGCCACGCGGCCGGCGAGATCGCCAGCCGGCTCGCGGTCGAGACGATCCTGAAGGCGTTTGCCGACGCTGCCGAGGCCGACCCGGCCGTCGCCCTCGAGCGGGCGATCCGGGCCGCCAACCGCGCCGTCTGGGAAGCCGCTGAGGCCGACCGGCGCCTGAGCGGCATGGGCGCGACAGTGGTGAGCGCCGTGCTCTTCGAGGACCAGCTCATCGTCGCCCATGCCGGCGACAGCCGCGCCTACCTCTGGCGCGAGGGGGGGCTGCGCCAGCTCACCGACGATCACTCGTGGCTGGCCGAGCAGACCCGACTCGGGTTGATCGCGCCCGGTGACCACGCCAACCACCCCATGCGCCACAGCATCACCCGCGCGCTGGGCGCCGAGCCCGACGTCCTGGCCGACGTCATGCGCCTGCGCCTGCGCCCGGGCGACCGCGTTCTCCTCTGCTCTGACGGGCTCTCCAACGAGGTGGCCGAGGCGGAGATCGAGCGTGTGCTGCGCGAGGCGACCGACCCCGACGCGGCGGTGCACCGCCTGATCGATGCCGCCAACGCGGCCGGCGGCGACGACAACATCTCGGTCGTCGTCCTCCGCCTCGACGGCGAGGCCGGCCCGGCCGATCCGGCCGAGGCCGGTGCCACGCCGGCGGGCGCTGCCCGACCGGCGGCACCGACGGCTGTCCTTGGCCAACCGGGCGGGGCGATGAGCCGAGCCGGTGGGCCGGCGGAGGCGGCGGATCGCGTGTCGCACCCGGCGGTGGAGGTGAGCAAGATGTCGGACCCGGCGGCCGACCGGTCGGAGCACCCTCTACCGGAGGCGCACGGCCCGGGCAACCCGGAGCACCCGCCGAAGTCGCTGGGGCGGCACGTGATCGAGGCGATCCTGCTCCTTGCCCTCGCCGTGTTCGTGCTCTGGTTCCTCTCGCTCGCCACCGCGGTCCCTGCCGTCGCGCCGGGCGGCTGACCTCACCCGCCCCGCGCCGGCCCGGCCGGCCGCCCCTGGTCGGTGCTCTCGCGGCGGCAGGCCGCGCAGGTGCCGAGCACGGTGGCCACCACCTCGGCCGGGCAGAAGTCGGCGCGGCGCGCGCGCTGCCCGAGTGCCGCCAGGGTGTCGCCCCCCTCGAGGTCGACGAGGCGCCGACAACGGGCGCAGAGGGCGTGCGGGTGCGGCGCCAGCCCGTGCGCGTCAAAGCGCGGCTCGTCCCCCGGCACCGGGACTGCGCGCACCTCGCCCAGAGCCTGGAGGCAGGTGATCGTGCGCAGCACCGTCGCCGGACTCGTCATGGGGCAAAGCGACCGGACCCGCCCCAGCACCTCGTCGGCGGTCGGGTGCGCCCCCGGCGCGGTGAGCGCCTGGATCACCGCCATGCGCTGGGGCGTGATGCGGTAGCCAAGATCGCGCAGGCGCGCCACCAGCTCGCCGCGGCCATCGCGCGGCTGGCGCCGATCCGCCTCCGCCGTCGCCGATCCTCCCACTGGCTCCTCTCCACCAATCGTTGGTAGTTGGCGAGATTCGCCAACTGTGCGGGGACGTCGGCAACCCCCTTTCGGTGCAAATTATATTAGGCTAACCTCCTGTTCGGATATCCTAATGTTTCGTCCGCCGCCGGGCCTGCCCGGCTGGTGGGCGGTGGAGGTAAGCCCGTGCCCAATCCCCGCGCGCGCCCGGCCCGGCCCGGCCGCTCTCGGCTCGTCCTCGCGCTGCTCCTCGTCGGCGCGCTCGCGCTCGCCGGCCTCGGCGTGCCCGGCCGCCCCGTCGCGGCCGATGGCGGGATCGAGGTTACCGACGTGGTCGGCCGCTCGGTCCGCGTCAAGGCGCCGGTGCAGCGCCTCATTCTGGCCGAGGCGCGCTCGCTCTACCTGGTCGCGCTGCTCGAGCCCGACGATCCGTTCGCGCGCATCGTCGGCTGGGGCGAGGATCTCAAGTCCGCGGACCTCGACACGTACGAGAGGTACCGCGCCCGCTTCCCTCAGCTCGAAACGCTGCCGATCTTCGGCAGCGTGGCCGCCGGCGCCTTCAGCGTCGAGCGCGCCATCGCCCTGCAACCCGACGTGGTGGTGCTCCACTTCGATTCGTACGAGCGCGCGCGCGAGCTCGGCCTGATCGACCAGCTCGCGGCGGCCGGCATCCCCACTGTCATCACCGACTTCCGCCAGCAGCCCCTTGAGAACACGATCCCGAGCGTCCTGCTGCTCGGGCGGCTGCTCGGCCGCGAGGAGCGTGCCCGGGAGTTCGCCGACTACTATTTCCAGCAGCTCGACCTCGTCTTCGCCCGCGTCGACCGGCTCGCGCCCCCGCGCCCGTTGACGTTCCTCTACCGGGCGGCCGGGTTGATCGAGTGCTGCGCCACCTTCGGCCGCGGCAACCTGGGCGTCCTGGTCGAGCGGGCCGGGGGCCGCAACCTGGGCTCGGAGCTGCTGCCGAGCTGGGCGGGCACGCTCAACCCCGAGACCGTGCTGACCGCCGATCCCGACGTCATCATCGTGACGGGCTCGAACTGGACCCACTACGCCGGCAAGGTGGGCACCTACGTCAGCCTGGGCTACAGCGCCCAGCCCGCGACGGCACGAGAGCAGCTCAAGCGGGTCGTCGCCGAGACGTCGGGCTGGGCTGAGCTCAAGGCCGTGCGCGGAGGCCGGATCCACGCCATCTGGCACCAGTTCTACAACTCCCCCTACCACTTCGTGGCGCTTCAGCAGTTCGCCAAGTGGCTCCACCCGGAAACCTTCGAGGACGTCGATCCGCGCGCGACGTTCGAGGCGTTCCATCGCCGGTTCCTGCCGATCGAAGCGGGCGGCGCGTTCTGGGTCTCGCTCGGCGACTAAGGCCGCCGGCCGCGCGCCCGGCCCGCCCACGCCGGCAGGCATCAGGGCCGCGCGCGGGCGCAACCTACCTGGAGGTCGACCTGGTGGCAACCAACGCCAACCTGATCGCGCCGCGCCCGGAGGCGGGGCGGCTCTATGCCCACCTGACGCGCCGTCGGCAGGCCGTCCTGGCCGGCCTGGCCGGGCTGCTCCTGCTCTCGCTGCTGCTCGACATCGCCCTGGGACCGGCCAGCCTGGCGCTCGGCGAAGTCGTGTCCGCTCTGCTCGCCCGGTCGACGACGACGCCCTCGGTCGGGGTGATCGTCTGGGAGATCCGGTTGCCGATGGCGTTGACGGCGGTGCTCGTGGGCGCGGCGCTGGCGACCGCGGGCGCCGAGATGCAGACCATCCTCAACAACCCACTCGCCAGCCCGTTCACGCTGGGTGTCTCCGCCGCCGCGAGCTTCGGCGCGGCGCTCGCCTTCGTCACGGGCATCGGCGTCCTGCCGGTGGCCGGCATCTTCCTCGTCACCACCAACGCCTTCGTCTTCGCGCTGCTTGCCTCGGTCACGATCTACCTCGTCAGCCGGCTGCGCGGCGCCAGCGTCGAGACGATGGTGCTGCTGGGGATCGCCCAGGTGTTCCTCTACAACGCGCTGCTGGCGCTGCTGGAGTACCTCGCCAACGAGCAGACGCTCCAGCAGATCGTCTTCTGGACGCTCGGGAGCCTGGCCAAGGCGACCTGGCCGAAGGTCGGGCTGCTCGCCCTGGCATTGGTGGTGACGCTGCCGCCGCTGCTGCGGCAGGTCTGGCGCCTCACGGCGCTGCGGCTCGGGGAGGAGCAGGCCCGCGGCCTCGGCGTCGATGTCGAGCGGCTGCGCCTGCGGGTGCTCCTGCTCGTGTCGCTCCTGGCCGCCATCGCGGTCGCCTTCGTGGGCACGATCGGCTTCGTTGGGCTGGTCGGGCCGCACGTCGCCCGCATGCTGGTGGGCGAGGATCAGCGCTACTTCCTGCCCGCCTCGGCGCTGGCCGGCGCCCTGCTGCTGTCGGCCACCTCGATCGTCAGCAAGACGATCGTGCCCGGCGTCCTCGTCCCGATCGGAATCATCACCGCACTGATCGGCGTGCCGTTCTTCGTCGTCCTGATCCTGTCCCAACGGAGGGCCCTCTGGTGAGCGGTCTCGTGGTCGAGCACCTGAACTTCGCCTATCGACAGAGCCCAATCCTCTGCGACCTGACCCTGCCGCCCCTGGAGCCGGGCCGGCTCTTCGCGGTCATCGGGCCGAACGCTGCCGGCAAGACGACCTGCTTCCGGTGCATCGCCGGTCTGCTCAAGGGGCAGGGCCGGGTCTGCCTGGACGGGCTGGCGCTGACCCGCCTGCCCGTGGGTGAGGTGGCGCGCCACGTCGCCTACCTGCCGCAGCACACGGGGGCGCCGGCCGCCCTGACCGTCCTCGAGGCGGTGCTGCTCGCCCGCCAGCACGCCGGCCGCTGGCGCGTGCGCGCGGCCGATCTGGCGGCGGCGGAGGGCGTGCTCGCGGCGATGGACCTGGGCGAGCTGGCGGGTCGCTACCTGGGCGAGCTGAGCGGCGGGCAGCGGCAGCGGGTCGCCATCGCGCAGGCGCTCGTGCGGGAGCCGCGCGTGCTCCTGCTCGACGAGCCGACGAGCCACCTGGACCTGCAACACCAGCTCGAGGTGCTCGAGCTGCTCCGGCGGGCGACCCGTGAGCGGGCGATCGTCACCCTGGTCGCGCTGCACGACCTGAGCCTGGCCGCGCGCTACGCCGACGGTGTGCTGGTGCTGCGATGCGGGCGGCTGTACGCCGCCGGTTCGGTCGACGAGGTGCTGACCCCGCGGATGGTGCGTGACGTCTACGGCGTCGAAGCGATCGTGGCGCCGGGTCCGCACGGCCGTCCGCAGGTGGTACCGCTCGGCTCGATCCGGCAGCGCGCCGAGTCGGTGCCGGCCGAGCCGGCCGCGACGGAGAGGGCGGCGGCCGCCGCTACATGAGCGTGTCGGCGGGCCAGTCGAGCATCTGGGCGCGCACCTCGGCGCCGGCCGGGATCTCCATCACCCCGTCGGGGATGATGACGAGCGCGTTGGCCCGCACCATCGAGGTGAGGATCCCCGAACCCTGGGGGCCGGTCAGCGCCGCCAGGTAGCGGTCGCCGTCGCGCGCGACGCGGGCCCGGAGGTAGACGCGGCGCCCGTCGGTGTTGCGCACCGTCTCGGTCAGCGTGGCCGTGATCTCGGGCTTGGCGAGCTGGCGGTAGCCGAGCAGCTTCAGGATCGCGGGCCGGCAGAACTGCTCGAAGGCGACCATTGAGGAGACCGGGTTGCCCGGCAGCCCGATCAAGGGAGTCGTGCCGATGCGGCCGAAGGCGAGCGGCCGCGCCGGCTTCATCGCCACCTGCCAGAAGGTGACCTCGCCCTCGGCTGCGAGCACCTCCTTGACCATGTCGTAGTCGCCCTTCGAGACGCCAGCCGAGGTGATGAGCAGGTCGCAGGCGGCGCCGAGCCGCACCCGGCGCACCAGATCCTCGACCGTGTCGCGCGCGATGCCCAGCTCGACCGGCACGCCGCCGTAGCGCAGCACGAGCGCGGCCAGCGCGGTCGAGTTGGCGTCGTAGATCTGGCCCGGCCGCAGCGGCTCACCGGGCGGCACCAGCTCGTCGCCGGTCGAGAGGATCGCCACCCGGGGACGCCGCACCACCGACACCGTCGCCCGCCCGAGCGCGGCCAGCACGCCCAGCTCGGCCGGGCG
>JBHOQZ010000026.1:0-19020 GCA_042408635.1 Chloroflexota bacterium | reverse complement strand
CGCGACTCCCGGCCCGGCAGTCTGGCCTGCCGGGCCGGGAGTCGCGCTTTGGCGTGGTAGAATGCATCGGTTGAATCTGCCCATCGAGTTGCCTAGTCCATGTCAGTTCTGCGGGCCCACAGCCTGACCAAATCATTCCTGCTCGACATCGTCTTCAGCGACCTCTCGTTCGAGGTGGCGGCCAGTGACCGGATCGCACTCGTCGGCCCGAATGGCTGCGGCAAGTCGACCCTGTTGCGCATCGTCGCCGGGCTCGAGACCGCCGACGCCGGCGAGGTCTACCCGGCGCGTGGGCTGCGCATCGGCTACCAGCCTCAGGAGGCAGAGCTCGGCGTCGGGTCGGAGGTGACGCTGCGCGCAGCGATGCTGACGGCGTTTGACGATGTGCTCGCGCTCGAAGCGCGGCTGGGCGAGATCGAGGGCCGCCTGGCGGAGGCGGCCGGCGAGACGCTCGAGCGCCTGATGGCTGAGTATGCCCGGCTCGAGCACGAGTACGAGGTGCGCGGCGGCTACGACTACGAGACGCGCATCGAGCAGGTGCTGATGGGCCTCGGCTTCACCCGCGCCCAGCTCGACGAGCCAGTGGCGCACCTCAGCGGCGGCCAGCGCACGCGCGCCGCGCTCGGGCGCGTCCTGCTCGGCTCGCCCGACCTGCTCCTCCTGGATGAGCCGACGAACCACCTCGACATCGAGGCGCGCGAATGGCTCGAAGAGTTCCTGGCCGGCTGGCACGGCGCGGTCATCGTCGTCGCCCACGACCGCTACTTCCTCGACAAGGTCGTCAACCAGGTCTGGGACCTCGAGTACGGCCGGCTCGAGCGCTACCCCGGCAACTACAGCAAATACGAGGTGCTGCGCGAGGAGCGCCGCGCCCGCCAGCTCCAGGAGTGGGCGGCGCAGCAGCGCGAGATCGCCCGCACCGAGGAGTTCATCCGCCGCTACAAGAACAGCCAGAAGTCGCGCGAGGCGCGCGGGCGCGAGAAGCGGCTGAACCGCCTCGAACGCCTCCAGCGTCCCGACGCCGTCCACACCGTCAAGCTCGACCTGAAGGGCGGGCTGCGCAGCGGCGACCTCGTGCTGGCCGCGGAGCGGCTCGAGGTCGGCTACCGCGAGCGCGACGACGCGACCGGCCAGCTGCGCGAGGAGCGCATCCTGCGCTGTCCCGACCTGGTGATCCGGCGCGGGGAGCGCGTGGCCCTGATCGGCCCCAACGGCTCGGGCAAGACGACGCTGCTCAAGACGCTGGTCGGTCAGCTTTGGCCGCTGCAGGGCGAGGTCTCGATCGGCCCGAGCGTCCGGCTCGGCTACTATGCCCAGACGCACGAGGGCCTGCGCCCCGACCGGACGGTGCTCGAGGAGGTGCTGGGCACCACCGAGGCCCTGACGGTCGGCCCGGCGCGCAACTTCCTCGCCCGCTACCTTTTCACCGAGGACGACGTCTTCAAGCGGATCGGCGCTCTCAGCGGGGGGGAGCGCAGCCGCGTGGCGCTGGCGAAGCTCGAGCTGGGCGGCGCCAACTTCCTCATCCTGGACGAGCCGACCAACCACCTCGACCTGCGCTCGCAGGCGGCGCTCCAGGCCATGCTGGCCGACTACGCAGGCACCATCCTCTTCGTCTCGCACGACCGCTGGTTGATCGATGCGCTGGCGACGCAGTGCTGGTGGGTCAATGCCGGCGAGGTGCGCGTCTTCCAGGGCAGCTACGCCGAGCTGATGGAACTGCGACGCGAGCAGGCGGCTGTCGAAGCGGCGGCCCAGCGCGCCGAGCGCGCCATCGGCGGCGTGTCTCGCCCGACCGCGTCGCGCACCGTGCCCGATCTGCGCGAGCACCGGCGCGGACTTGACCGGGCCGAGCGCCGGATCGCCGAGCTCGAGGCGCGCAAGACCGAGATCGAGCGGGCGCTGGCGTGCGACGGCGCGGCCGGGCTGGGTGGCGGGCTCGCGGCCGCGCAGCGGTACGCCGAGCTTGGGCAGGAGCACAGCGCGCTCGCCGAGCAGCTCGAGGCGCTCTATGCCGAGTGGGCGCACCACGCCGAGCGCCTGGAGGCGGCGCAATCCGGTGCCTAACCCGTTTCAATCCCCACTCTGGCCCAGCCAGGATGCGCAGGCTGCGCTGCCGGGATGCTATCGAACCCTCCGGTGGATTGCCTGCTCAAACTCAGGTGGATGTGCCGGAAGTCGGGCCGGCCCCGGCCGCACAACACGTGCCTGGCAGGCGGTACTAAGGCCGCCCCCCCTCCTGCGGGGCAGCTCACGGGTACGAGCGCATGGGCCTTGACGCTGACATACACGCGGGCGGCCAGGCCTGGCACACCGGCGAGACGCGCACCGCTGTCTTCCTCTTCAGCCCGGACCGGCGGCGCGTCGTGCTGCTGCGCCGCGCACCCTGGAAGGCCTTTGCACCGAACCGCTGGACCGGGATCGGCGGCCGGGTCGAGGCCGGTGAGGCGGTCGAGGCCGCCGCGCGGCGCGAGCTGGAGGAGGAGACGGGCCTGCGCCCCGGCGATGTCGGCGGGCTCGACTACCTCGCGCTGGTCGACGATCCGATCGGCGTCCGCCTCGCCTACTTCGCGGGCACACTGAGTCGGGAGGAGCTGCCGGCGTGCAGCGAGGGGACGCTGCACTGGGTCGAGACCGGCGCGCTCTCGGAGCTCGACATCATCGAGAACACCCGCCTCTGCCTGCTCGACCTCCTGGCGGGGCGTGTGCCGGCCGGGCGGCCAGCCCGCGGCCGCTTCGAGCGCGACGCCCGGGGCACGCTTGTGGGATTGCGATGGTATGCTGAGCACGAAGAACCTTAGGCCAGCCGGCCCCGGGGCCGGCCGGGCCAACCGACAACGCCGGAGAATTGTGTGCAGACGCTCGCCATCGAGACCCGCGCCCGGTGCGAGTTCGTCGACATCACCGACCGGGTGCAGGCGGCGCTGACCAACCTGGCCGAGGGGATCTGCCTCGTCGCCTGCCCGCACACCACCGCCGCCATCACGATCAACGAGGGCTATGACCCGGACGTCGTCCGCGACGTGCTGCGCCGGTTGGAGGCGCTCGCCCCGCGCGACGGCGACTATCGCCACGCCGAGGGCAACTCCGACGCCCACATCAAGGCGATCCTGGTCGGGCCCTCGGTCACCGTCGGCGTGAGCGGGGGCAGGCTCCGCCTCGGCCGCTGGCAGCGCCTCTTCTTCTGCGAGTTCGACAGCCCGCGCCGGCGCGAGGTCTGGCTCCACACGCTGACCGCGGGCCGGGAGGCGCTGGAGTGACGGGACGCTGCTGGCGGGCCGGGAGGCGCCGGGTGATCGCGCCGGCCGGGCGGGGTGGGCGGTGACCAAGCGCCTGGGCCTGACCGGCAATATCGCCTGCGGCAAGAGCAGCGTGCTCGACATGCTGGCGGAGCTCGGCGCTGAGGTGGTCGACGCCGACCACATCGTGCACACGCTGCTGGCGACGCCGGGGCCGCTGGTCGACCGGATCGCGGCGCGCTTCGGGCGGGAGGTCATCCGGCCGGACGGGGGCGTCGACCGCCCGGCGCTCGGCGCGATCGTCTTCCGCGATCCGGCGGCGCTGGCCGACCTCGAAGCGATCCTCTACCCCGAGGTGATCGCGCGCGTGCTCGCGCTGGCCGAGGCGTCGCGGGCGCCGGTCTTCGTCATCGACGCGATCAAGCTGATCGAGTCGGGGCTGGCCGACTCCTGCGACCAGGTCTGGGTGGTCGTCTGCGCGCCGGAGCAGCAGTTGCAGCGCCTGATAGCGCGCAACCGGCTCAGCGAGGCGGAGGCGCGCCTGCGGATCGCGGCGCAGCCCCCGGTGGAAGAGAAGCTGCGGCGCGCCGACGTCGTGATCGACAACAGCAGCGACCTGGCCGCGACGCGCGCCCAGGTCGAGGCGGCCTGGGGGCGGCTGGTCGGCGCCGCGGCGCCGTAGCCATCGGCTCGGTCGGTGGACCCACGAGCGAGGGGAGGGCGCGGCGATGGACGACGCTCGGCGGCGGGCACGCGACCTGGCGCGCGAGTACCTGGAGCGAGGCGAGCCCGTCGGCTGGTTTGAGCCCCTCTACGCGGCGGCCGGAGACGACCCCGGGCGCATCCAGTGGGCCGACCTGACCGCCAACCCGCACCTGGCCGCCTGGCTCGACGCCGGGCGCGTGGCCGGGACGGGTCACCGGGCGCTCGTGGTGGGTTGCGGGCTCGGCGACGACGCGGAGGCGCTGGCGGCGCGTGGCTTCCGCGTCGTGGCCTTCGACATCGCGCCGACGGCGATCGCCTGGTGCCGGCGGCGCTTCCCTGCCAGCCCGGTCGACTACGTGGTCGCCGACCTGCTGGATCCCCCGGCCGATTGGCACGGCTCCTTCGACCTCGTCGTCGAGGCGTACACCCTCCAGGTGCTGCCAGCGGCCCTGCGCCGGCAGGCGCTGGCCCGGCTGGCGCGGTTCGCCGCGCCGAGCGGCCGACTCCTGGTCATCGCGCGCGGCCGCGAGCCGGAGGACGATCCGAGCGCGATGCCCTGGCCGCTCACGCGCGCCGAGCTGGCAGGGCTGCCGCAGTTGGGGCTGCGCGAGGAGCGCTTCGAGGACTACCTCGACGTCGAGTCGCCGCCCGTGCGCCGCTTCCGCGCCCTCTATCGCCGCGACGGCGAGCACATAGGTCAAGGTGGTGCCTGAGCCGCCCGTCACCCGTGGCGGCTCGCCCGCAGGGGCGTGACGGGCGGCGTGCGCCGGCTAGAGGAGCTCTTTGATCTTCTCGGCAGCGGCGCGCGTCATGCCGGGGGTGGCGGCCAACTCCTCCACCGTGGCGTCGCGGATCGCCTTGAGCGAGCCGAACCGGCGTAGGAGCTGCGCCTTGCGGCGGGGGCCGACGCCCGGCACGCCGTCGAGCAGCGACTCGAAGCCGATCTTCGACCGCTTCTGGCGGTGGTAGGTGAGCGCGAAGCGGTGCGCCTCGTCGCGGATGCGCTGCACGAGGTAGAGCGCCTGCGAGGTGCGCGGCAGCAGCTGCGGCTCGGGCGAGCCCGGCCGATAGATCTCCTCGTTCTCCTTGGCGAGCGCCACGACTGGGATGTCGGTCACGCCGACCTCCCAGAGCGCCTCCAGTGCGGCGCTGAGCTGCCCTTTGCCGCCATCGATGATGATGAGGTCGGGCAGCTCGGCGAACTTCGGATCCGCGCCACCGGCAGCAGCACCGTCCGCATCGGCTGCCGGCACCCCGTTCGGCGCTGCGCCGGCAGCCGCCTCCTCACGCTCGGACACCTCGTCCGCCGGCACAGCCTGGTCCGCCACCGGGGCAGTCCTGTGGGCAGCCGCCCCATCGCTCGGGTCGACGATCGAGGGGGAGCTCTTGCCGGCGCGGCGGAAGCGGCGGCGCAGCACCTCCTGCATCGTGGCGAAGTCGTCGGCGCCCACGACCGTCTTGATGCTGAAGCGGCGGTACTGGTCGGGCCGCGGCTTGCCCTCGACGAAGACGACCATCGACGAGACGGGGGAGGTGCCCTGGATGTTCGAGTTGTCGTAGCACTCGATCCGGCGCGGCGGCCGGTCGAGGCCGAGCTGCTCGGCGAGCTCGGCAACGGCGCCGCCCGTGCGCTCGGCGTCGGCGAGCCACTTGAGCCGGAGCTGGGCCAGCGTCTCGCGGGCGTTCTCGGCGACCAGGTCGACCAGCTTGCGCTTCTCGCCACGGCGCGGCACGCGCAGCGCGACCCGGTCGCCCCGCTTGGTGCGCAGCCACTCGGTGATCACCTCGGGCTCGGTCACGTCGTGCTGGAGCAGAATCTCGGGCGGGATGTTGGGGTTGCTGTCGTAGAACTGGGTGACGAAGCCGGTCATCACCGCCGCCTCGTCCTCCTCGGCGGTGCCGTCGAGGACGAAGTGCTCGGTGCCGATCAGCTTGCCGCCGCGGATGAAGAAGACCTGGGCGACGGTGTCGGCGCCGTCACGGGCGAGGGCGATGGCGTCCTGGTCGCCCCCGTCGGCCGAGAGCACCTTCTGCCGCTCGACGACGCGCTCGACCGCCTGGATCTGATCGCGGATGAAGGCGGCTCGCTCGAACTCGAGCGCCTCGGCAGCTGCCTCCATGCGGCGGCGCATGTCCTTGAGCACCTCGCCCTGCTTGCCTTCGAGGAAGAGCACGGCCCCGTCGACCGCGCCCCGGTACGTTTCACGTGAAACAGCGCCGATGCAGGGGCCGAGGCAGCGCTTGATGTGGTAGTCGAGGCACGGCCGCGGGTCGGTGCCCGTGATCGGCTTGTCGCACGAGCGGTAGGGAAAGAGCTTGTTGACCAGGTCGAGCGTCTGCCAGACCGACTTCGAGTTGGTGAACGGCCCGAAGTAGCGCGCCCCGTCGTTCTGCACCTTGCGCGTCACGTAGACGCGCGGCCACTCCTCATTGAGCGACACCTTAATGTAGGGGTATTGCTTGTCGTCGCGCAGCCGGACGTTGTAGCGGGGGCGGTAGCGCTTGATGTAGTTGCACTCGGTGAGCAGCGCCTCCATCTCGGAGGAGGTGACGACGTAGTCGACGTCGGCCACCTGCTCGACCATGCGCGTCACCTTGGGCGACTGCCCGCTCCGTGTGAAGTAGGAGCCGACGCGGTTGCGCAGGTTGACCGCCTTGCCGACGTAGATGATCGTGCCGGCGGCGTCGCGCATGAGGTAGATGCCCGGCTTGCGGGGCAAATCGCGCGCTTTCTGGGCAAGCGCCGCCCGGTGTTCGTCACTCATCGGTGCTGTCCTACTCGAGGCTGGAGGAAGGCATGACGAGTCTACCACACCCGGCCAGCCGGCCCCAGCCGGGGACGGCCAGCGGGCGGGCGACGGCAGACGGCTGCGCCGGCCGAAACAGGGGGGAGGCCGGTGCAGCCGTCCCCGGCCCCAGCGGCCGGGAGAACCGAGCACACGTTCGGTCGGCTGCCTCGGCACCAACGCAGGGACACCGCGACCGGCCCGACGGCGGGGGCGGGCCGCAGCGGGGCGCGGAACAGCGCGCCTCGGCCAGTGCCTACCACGCACTCGATCGCGGCGCGATGGCGCGCTTCGCCTTTACGCTGCGATTGTGCGAAGTCGGACCGCCTAGCCGTCCCGCAGGGTGCGCCGCACGTCGAGGACCGAGTAGAAGATGCAGGCGAGCAGCACGCCCGAGATCGCGAAGAGGCCGAGCGTCGCCTCGGGGGAGAGGAGCGCGGCCGCCTGGCCCGCGCTCAGCCGCTCGTAGCCGGGCACCACCTCCGTCAGCAGCCGGCCCGCCAGCCAGAGGGCGACCGTGTTGGCCGCCAGCAGGAGCGTGCCCTTGATCCAGCGGCCAAGCGAGAGGTGTCCCAGGCCGGGCGCCAGCGCCGCCAGCGCCAGCGCTAGCGCCGCCCGACCGTGTCGCAGGAAGGTGTCTTGCCGCAGCATCGCCATCTTCACCGCTCCGTCGAGCCCACAACCGCTCCGGACGACCGTGCCGAGGCGACCGCCAACCGTCACAGATGCCGATAGCGCGGGGGGCGCCGTCCCGTTGCCTACCCGGGACAGTGAGCCGATTCCCCCGCGCTCGGGTTCGTGGCACGCGAGCCCGCTGCCTCCCGTGTGACGATCCGCACTTCCCCACCACGCGGGAACGGGCACGCGGTGGGTTCATCACCTCCTGGTACCGTTGTACGCCTCCGGGAGCGCCCCGGCAATAGCCTTTCCTTCCCCCGTTGCACCCCCACTTCGGGCTAGCATGCCTGCTCGATGGGCCGGTTTCGACCGGCGCAACCGCTGCGGGGGTGGCGAAAGTGCGTTATACTACGCCGCATGTATCGACCCGGCGCGCGCGGCCCAGCGGCGCGCCGGCCGCCAGCGTGACGGCTCGAGACGGCCCGTTCCCGGTCCTGGGGAAACCTGGCCGGTGGCGCAGCCACGAGGACGGGGAGAGATTCCTTGAACATCACGCCAGAGCTGCTCATCCAAACGTTCCTGACCGGCATCCCCAACGGCGCGCTCATCGCGATCATCGCCCTCGGTTACACACTCGTCTACGGCATCATCGAGTTGATCAACTTCGCCCACGGCGACGTCTTCACGCTCGGCACCTTCATGGCACTGACCGTCGTGACCAGCGCCGGGCTGAGCGTGCGCACCGAGGAGCCGACCAAGACGCTCCTCCTCATCGTCACCCTGCTCGCCGCCATGGTGTTCGCCGCGGTGGTGAACGTGCTGATCGAGCGGCTCGCCTACCGCCGCTTGCGACGGGCACCCCGGCTGGCGCCGCTCATCTCGGCGATCGGGGTTTCCTTTATATTGGCCAACATCGGGCTGCACTGGAAGGGCGCCGCGCCCGTCAACTTCCCGAACCTGCTGCCCAACGTGAACATCCTCCAGGCCTGGTTCGGGGTCGACACCGGGCTGCGCTTCCGCGTCAAGGACCTGTTCGTCGTGGCGGTGGCGGTGCCGCTGATGATCGGGCTCGACCTCTTCGTGCGCAACACCAAGCTGGGCAAGGCGATGCGCGCAACGGCGCAGGACCGCGACACCGCCCAGCTCATGGGGATCAACATCAACTACACGATCGCCGCCACGTTCTTCATCGGCGGCGCGCTGGCCGGCGCGGCCGGCTTCATCCAGGGCCTCTACAACAACTCGGCGCGCTTCGACATGGGGTTCACCTTCGGGCTGCTCGCCTTCACGGCGGCGGTGCTGGGCGGCATCGGCAACATGCGCGGCACCATGGCGGGCGGCATGCTGCTCGGGATCATCGCCGCCTACAGCGACATCCTCCTCGACAGCAAATGGACCCCCGCGGTGGTGTTTGGTATCCTCGTGATCATCATGGTGTTCAGACCGTCAGGGCTGTTCGGCCAGGAAGTGCCGGAGAAGGTGTAACGCCCATGGCAACGACCGTCCGAACCACGCCCGCCCCCGCGCCGGCGGCCGGCGCGCCCTCCGCCAGCGACGAACGGCGCCGGCAGCTCAGCCTCTTCGTCGGGGCGCTCGCGGTCGTGCTCGCCTACCCGTTCATCGACGCGGCGCTCGGCCTGCGCTGGATGGGGTCGGTGATCCCGATCGCGGTCTACGTGCTGCTGGCGCTCGGGCTCAATATCGTGGTCGGCTACGCCGGGCTGCTCGACCTCGGCTACGCGGCGTTCTTCGCCATCGGCGCCTACACGACGGCGTTCCTGACCTCGCCCAACTCGCCGCTGCCGTTCCGCACCGACTTCTGGATCGCGCTGGCGCTGAGCTGGGTGGTGGCGGCGATCTTCGGGGTGCTGCTGGGCGCGCCGACGCTGCGGCTGCGCGGCGACTACCTGGCGCTGGTCACGCTCGGCTTCGGCGAGATCGTGCCGCGCGTCATCCTCAATGCCGACCGCTATACCGGCGGCTCGAAGGGCATGAACCCGATCGGGCGGCCAAGCTTCTTCGGCTACGAGTTCGGCAACGACGCGATCCCCTGGTACTACCTGCTCATCGCGGTGATGCTGCTGTCGATCTTCATGATCCTGCGGCTGCGCGACTCGCGGCTCGGCCGTGCCTGGATGGCGATGCGCGAGGACGAGATCGCCGCCGCCAGCATGGGGATCGACCTGGTGCGGACCAAGCTCCTCGCCTTCGCGCTCGGCGCCTCGTTCTCGGGCTTCGCGGGCGCGATCTTCGCCTCCTACCTCCAGCTCACCACGCCGACCCAGTTCGACTTCAGCATCTCGGTGATCGTGCTCTGCATGGTGATCCTGGGCGGCCGCGGCAACATCTGGGGCGTCATCGTCGGCGGCATCAGCAGCGGCAGCTTCGACCGGGTGCTGGCCGACCAGTTCACGGTCTGGATCCAGAGCTTCGGCAAGCAGATCGGCAACCCGTTCATCGCCGCGATCGACCTGTCCACGTCGAAGATGATGATCTTCGGGCTGGCGCTCGTGCTCCTGATGGTGCTGCGGCCGGAGGGGCTCTTCCCGAGCGCCCGCCGCCGCGCCGAGCTCCACCCCGAGAACGCCGACATCCTCGAACAGGAGACTGAGTCCCTGCCCGACGTCCAGAGCGGCACCCAGCCCGCCCCCGACGTGCGCGGGACGACCGCCTCGGACTGAGCGGCCGGACCCGGCGCGGCGGCAGCGGCCGGGAGGCGGCACGAGACCAGCGCCGCCCGCGCCGCCGCGCTGTCGAGCGGACCGGACAATCGAGGCGGGCACCAGCGTGACACAGACAGCGACAGAGGTGAGGGTACACCGATGCCGAACCTGCTCGAAGCCAGCGCGGTGACCATGCGGTTCGGCGGCCTGGTCGCCGTGAACAACGTCGACTTCCACATCGAGCCAGGCCAGATCGTCAGCGTGATCGGCCCCAACGGGGCGGGCAAAACGACGTTTTTCAACTGCATCGCCGGGATCTACCGCCCCACCAGCGGCGACATCCGCTTCGAGGGGCGCAGCATCGTCGGCCTCAAGCCCAACCAGGTCACCGAGCGTGGGATCGCGCGCACCTTCCAGAACATCCGGCTGTTCGCGAATATGACGGCGCTCGAGAACGTGTTGGTGGGGCTGCACTGCCGGCTCAAATCGGGCGTGGTCGGCGCGATCTTCCGCCCGCCCAGCGTTGTCAAGGAGGAGCGCGAGGCGCGCGCCCGCGCCGCCGAGCTCCTCCAGCTCGTCGGGCTCTATGAGCGGCGCGAGGAGTGGGCGAAGAACCTGCCCTACGGCGATCAGCGGCGCCTCGAGATCGCGCGCGCGCTCGCCACCGGGCCCCGCCTGCTCCTGCTCGACGAGCCGAGCGCGGGGATGAACCCGGGCGAAACGGCCGAGCTGACGCGCCTTATCAACCGGCTGCGCAGCGAGCTCAACCTAACGATCCTCCTGATCGAGCACCACATGGAGGTCGTCATGGGGATCTCCGACCGGGTTACGGTGCTCGACTACGGCTCGAAGATCGCCGAGGGGACGCCCGACGAGGTGCGGCGCGATCCGCGGGTGATCGAGGCGTACCTCGGCCGCAGGGCAGCCTGAGCCGGGGCGCCGCCCGACCGGGTCCTCTGCCGCGCGCGCCGGCGACGGCGCCACAGCTCGCCTACGGAGGCACGATGGCGCTCCTCGAAGTCGACGGGATCCACACCTACTATGGCAACATCCACGCGCTGCGCGGCGTCTCGCTTACGGTCGAGCGCGGCGAGATCGTGACACTGATCGGGGCCAACGGCGCCGGCAAGTCGACGACGCTGCGCACGATCTCGGGCCTGCTGCGCCCGGCGCGCGGCGAGGTCCGCTTCGACGGCGAGCGCCTCGACCGGCTGGAGCCGCACCAGATCGTCGTGCGCGGCGTCTGCCAGTCCCCCGAGGGGCGGCGCATCTTCCCCCGCATGACGGTGCGCGAGAACCTCGAGATGGGCGCCTTCGCCCGCTCCGACGCGGCCGGGATCAAGGTGGACATGGAGCACGTCTTCGGCCTGTTCCCGCGCCTGCGCGAGCGCGTGAACCAGTACGCGGGCACCCTCTCGGGCGGCGAGCAGCAGATGCTGGCGATCGGGCGGGCGCTGATGTCGCGGCCGAAGCTGCTGCTGCTGGACGAGCCCTCGATGGGCCTGGCGCCGATCCTGGTCGAACAGATCTTCGACATCATCCAGACGATCAACGCGCAGGGGACGACGATCCTGCTGGTGGAGCAGAATGCGCTCATGGCGCTCTCGATCGCCCACCGCGGCTACGTCCTCCAGACGGGCCGGATCGTGCTGAGCGACACCGCGGCCAACCTCCAGGCCAACGAGATGGTGCGCAAGGTCTACCTCGGCGAGTCCTGAGCGCGCCGCGCGCTGGCGTCGCCCGCGCGGCCACCTCGCCCCGGCCAGCGCCGGAGCTGGAGGGGTTTGGCACCGGCCGGCTACGCCCCATCACCCGGCGGATCGGTGGCGCGCTCGGACTCTTCAGCCCGCGACCGCTGGCCGGCGGCCATCGCGCGCCGGACGGTGTTGACGAGGTCGTCGATGTCGAAGGGCTTGAGCACGACCTCGACGTCCTTCGCCTTGAGGAAGCCCTCGGTTTCACGCACGAGCTGGGTCGCCGCGGTGCAGACGACGACCGGGATGCCGGCGGTCTCGCGCTTCATGCGCAGCTTCTGCAGGAGCTGCCAGCCCACGTTCTCGCCGCCGAATATGAAGTCGAGGACGATGAGGTCGGGGTTGACGCGTACCACCTCGTCGAGGTCGCGGATGGCATAGGAGTGCAGGCTGACCTCGTAGCCCTCCTCCTCGAGCAGCGCCTGAAAGAGGTCGAGGATCTCCTGGGTGTCGTTGACGACCATCACCCGAGGGCGGCGTCCCTCCGGTGCGTCGTGGCTGTTGGTGGGTCTCTCGGTTGCCTCGGCCGCCTCGTCGGTGGCAGGTCCGGTCTCTGACGCCATGGCCGCGTCTCTCCTTCACTAGGTATTCCACGTCGTCCCGGCTCCCTCCAGGCCGGGCCCTCGTAGCTGGGCGCGCGGGCGCCGCTCTCCCTCTCGGCAGGCGTCCTGCTAGGCGGCAAGAGTGTACGTTGTCACCCGGTGGCGCGCCAGCACTCCGGAGGGGGCACGCTCGGCTGCGTCCCCGCTTGACCCCCCCTTATGCAAAAAGCATACCCACCGACCGCCAGAGTGGCATACCGTTATGCCATGTGGCCGTAGTGCGAACTCGTCTACTGCACTTATCGCCCGATCGCCCAGCGTGCACGATCGCACGGGGCCGGGCGGCGGTCGCCTCAGCGCCGCGCCCGCTCGCCCCGGCCGCCGCGCGGGCGACGCCACGGCGGACCCTCCGTCATCGGCCGGCCGCGTCGCGCCGAGTGCGCTACCGCGAGGCCGATGAGCATGATGGCGATGAGCGCAAGGGCACTGCTGGCGAGCGAGTCGAGCAGCGCGCTGCCCTCGCCGAACGGATCGATGTCGCGCGCGACGAAGGCGTAGATCGGCTCCAGCAACCAGGCGAGGGCGGGCGTGAGCAGCCGATTCAGACCGAGCAGGAGAAAGCCGGCCGCCAGCCGTCCGTACCAGCCGACCCGCTCTCGCCGCCAGAGAAAGAGGCAGAGCCCGCCGAGCGCGAGCCAGGCGCCGGTGCCGGCCAGGCCGAGGATCTGGAGCAGGACGCGCAGGTTCTCGTAGTCCACAGCCACCTTCACGCGCGCCGAGGCGGCGCAGCTTACCCGGCCGAACGGCCCCCGCCGGGCCTACCCGGCCGTGCCGGGGCCCACGTTCGGGCAGTGTATCCTACCAGGCGCGCGGAGCCGGCGCGGCGAACGTCTCAGGCGCCGGCGGAACCGGGAGGGGGAGAGTGTACGCGGAGCTGAACGGCACACGCATCTGGTACGAGACGCTGGGCGCGGGAGCGCCGCTGATGTGCCTGCACGGCGGTCCCGGCCTAGGGGACAACCGGCGCTACCTGCGCTGGCTCGCGCCGCTGGCCGACACCTGCACGATCATCGCGCCCGACCACCGGGGCTGCGGGCGCTCCGACGACGCGCCTGACGCAACCTACACGCACGCCCAGCTCGCGGCGGACGCCGACGCGCTCCGCGCCCACCTCGGCTTCGAGCGGGTGGCGCTGCTGGGCACCTCCTATGGCGGCTTCATCGCGCTCGAATACGCGCTGCGCTACCCCGAGCGCCTGACGCACCTGATCCTGGTCGACACCGCGCCGAGCCACCACCACCACGACGCCGCCAAGCAGAACGCGCTCGCCAGCGGCCTGCCCGGCATCGACCCGGCCATGCTCGACCGGCTCTTCAGCGGGCGGATCAGGGACGACGACGACTTCCGCGCCTGCTACGCCGCGATCCAGCCGCTCTACGCGACAAACTGGGACCCGGTCGAGGGCGAGCGGCGGCTGCACGACATCGTCTTCCGCTACCGCACCCACAACCGCATGTTCGGCCACGAGCTGCCGCGCTACGACCTGCGCGACCGCCTGGGCGAGATCCGGGTGCCCACGCTCGTCCTCTGCGGGCGCCACGACTGGATCACGCCGGTGGACCAGAGCGAGTTGATGGCCGTGCGCATCCCCGGCGCGCGACTCGTCATCTTCGAGCACAGCGGCCACGGTCCGATGCAGGAGGAGAACGAGCGCTTCATCGCGGTGCTGCGGGACTTCCTCCACCCGGCGTAGCCCGACCCGCCACCCCGGCTCGCCGGCCACCGTGCCGGGTGGAGCGTGCTGAGCGAGGCGCCCGCCACCAGCCCGGGCCGCCGACGGCACGCCTGCGGCCGATGCGGGGACGGTGGCGGTGTCGCACCGGGGTCAGCGAGCGGGAACCAACGGCCACCTCGCCTGTCGAGGCCGGTGTGGCCAGGGGGCCTGACCCCGACGTGGGTGCGTCGACCGGGAAACTGGCAGCCGTCTCGCCTGCCGATCGTCGAGCGGCGTGCTATCCTCGGCTGGAGGTAGGGCGCGCCGCGAGCACCGGCGGCGGCGCAGACCCGGCGTCGCAGCCCAGGCGTCGGCCGAAACGGCGGGGCGGTTCGACAGAGGAGAAGCGGATGGCGAAGCTGACGCGACGCAATGTGCTGCTGACGGGCGGGCTGGCGGCGGCGAGTGTGGCGCTGACCGCGCGGGCGGGCGCCGAGGCGCCGGCCCAGACGGGGACGTCGACGCCGACCCCCACGGCGACCCCGTCGGGCGGCTGCCCGTTCTCGCCGGTCGACTACGTGAGCAACATGGTGCAGGGTTTCCAGCAGGGCACGGGGGTGCCGGGCGTGGCGGTGGCGCTGCGCGCCAACGGGGTCGACAGCTTCATCAACTTCGGCGTCTACGACACGACCAAGCCCAACGCCACCGTGACGCAGGACGTCGTCTTCGAGATCGGCTCGAACACCAAGACGTTCACCGCGACGCTGCTGGCGGCGCAGACGCTCGGACCGAACGCGCCCAAGGCGCTGTCGGACCCGCCCACCAAGTACCTGCCCGCGTCGCTCGCCAACAGCAACCTCAGGAACGTCACGCTCCAGATGCTGGCGACCCACACCTCGGGGTTGCCGGACAGCGGCGGCGGCGCGCCGGGCGACCAGCTCTTCAGCAGCCAGCCGCCATCATCGGAGTTCATCACCTTCCTGAACAACTGGAAGCCGGATTGCCCGCCCGGGACGAACTGGCTCTACTCGGACGACGCCTTCGTCGTGCTCGGCTTTGCAGTCGCCTACCAGCCCGGGAACCCGACGCCGACCTACCCCTACAACCAGCTCCTGGCCCAGACGATCACCACCCCGCTCAACATGCGCAGCACCTACGCCGGCTTCTCGCCGCCACCGGGGCTGACGATCGCCACCGGCTACGTCGATCAGGGCGGCGGCAACTTCAAGCCGACCACCAAGGTCGCCTCGGACATCAAATCGACCGCGCGCGACCTGCTGAGCTGGCTCAAGGCCCAGCTCGGCATGCTGCCGGCCGGGGCCTCGTCGCAACTGGCCCAGGCGATCCTCGCCACGCACTACGAGTACTTCAACGGCCTCAACAACCTCACCTGCCCCGGCCAGGGCCAGCCGCAGCAGCCCGATCCGCTACCGTTCGACATGGGCCTCGCCTGGCAGATCTACGACCGCATCCCGGGCGTCCAGACGTTCCTCGCCAAGAACGGCGGCGTCACCGGCTTCACCAGCTACATGGCGTTCTCGCCGTCGTCCGACCCGAACCGGCAGGTCGCGCTGGCGATCCTCACCAACGGCTCGAACCTCACCCCGATCGGCAGCAACCACCCCAACGCCACCTCGAACGTCACCAACCTGGGCCAGACGATCATGCGGCGGCTGGCGGCCACCACCGCGTCCTGACGACCGGCGACGCGGCCGGCTCCGGCGGGCGGGCAAACGCGGAGCCCGGCGGTGAACGTCTCCACCGCCGGGCTCCGCCGCGTCTGGAGCGGTCTCAGGCGCGGGGGCGTCCGGTCAGCTCGTCGATCGCATCGAGGACGGCCAGGTTCTCGGCCGGCGTGTTGTAGAAGTAGGGCGAGAGGCGCACGACGCCGGGGCGGTGGTCGACGATGATGCGCCGCTCGGCCAGGCCCGCCACCACCGCCGCCGGGTCGGCCAGCTCGATCGTCACGATCCCGGCGCGCTCCTCGGGCCGTTCGGGGCAGCCCAGGCGGTAGCCGCGCGCGAGCGCCTCGTCGACGAGGTGCTGGGTGAGGTAGCTCGTGCGGTTGCGGATGCGCTCGATGCCGATCTCGTGGACGATCTCGAGGCCGCCCTTGGCGATGTAGGCGCTGGGGATCGAGGGCGTGCCGAACTCGAAGCGCGCCGCATCGTCGCGGTAGACGAGCCGCCGGGTGTCGAAGGCGAACTGGTCGGCGTGGGCGAACCAGCCGGTGATCGTGGGCGAGAGCGTCGGGATGAGGTCCTCGCGCACGTAGAGGAACGCCGTGCCCGGCCCGCCGAGCAGCCACTTGAGCGTGCCGCCGATCAGGATGTCGACCCTGTCGCGGTGGACATCGACCGGGAGCTGACCGACCGACTGGTAAGCGTCGATCAGGCAGAGCGCGCCGCGCCGGTGGGCCAGCTCGGTCAGCGCGCGGATGTCCTGGATGTGGCCGGTGGTGAAGACCACGTGCGAGGTCGCCAGCAGCGCCGTCCGGTCCGAGAGCGCAGCCTCGAAGCCATCGAGCGGCTGCCGGTAGCCCTGCGCGCGCACGAAGCGCACCTCGACGCCCTCCCGCGCCTTGGCGAGCCACTGGTAGGTGAGCGTCGGGAAATCAAGCTCGCCGACCACGACCTCGTTGCGCTGGCGGTAGTCGAGGCAGGTGGCGATCGTCGAGAGCGCGGTCGAGACGTTGGGCGAGAGCGCCACCTCGCTCGGCTTGGCGCCGATCGCCCGGGCGAAGCCGGCCCGCAGCTCGGCCAGCACACCCACCCAGTGGTGGTACCAAGCCGAGGCGCCCAGGTCGGTCCACAGCTCGGTGAACTCGTTGAGCAGGCGCGAGGAGCGCGTGGAGAGCGCGCCGAGCGAGCAGCTATTCAGGTAGACCTTGCGCGCGAGCGTCGGAAACTCGACCCGGTAGCGCTCCAGCTCGACCTCGGCCGGAGCCGCCTGCATCACCATGCCTTCTCCCTCTCTCTCTGCTACCACGTCTCTCACCGGCGCCCCGGCGGCTGTCGCTGAACGCAGCCGGGTGGCCGGCCGCCACCGGGCGGTCGGCCACGTGCAGCGATCACCACGCGGCGACGCGCGCGGCCAGGGCGCGCCCCAGTGCCAGAGCCCGGTCGCGTGGGAGCGCGCGACCCACCGCTTCCGCCTCAGCATAGCGTGCGGCCCCGAGGTGCGCCTGCGCCTGCGCGACGATCCGACCGTGATCGACGACGTTGGTTGGAGCCACGCCGGTGCCGAGCGCCTCGAGGAGGCCCTCGCCGGCGGCGACGAGCCTGGCGCCCAGTTCGACCTCGCCGGCCGCCACGGCGACTCCCCCCAGGCCGATCAGGCAATCGGCCACGCCGCGCGCGTCGTCGCCACCCGTGAACCGCTCCAGGCCATCCGCGAAGCAGCGCGCCGCCGTGCCGGGATCGCGCTGCGCCAGGGCTACGTAGCCCTGGTTGTGACGCACGCTCCCCAGCCCGATCGAGATGCCGTGCTTGCTGCAGTGAGCGTCACACTCCTCATAGATACGCGCCGCGCGCTCGTAATCGCCCTCGCTGCGAGCGACATCGCCGAGCGACAGCAGAATGTGGAAGTAGGTGAAGACTTTGCCCGTCGAGCGGCAGAAGCCGAGGGCAGCCTCGAGTTGGGTCCGAGCCTCGACGTAGTCGCGGCTCCCCGGCGCGAGGAGCCCCAGGTAGGAGCGCACCTGGCTGATGCCCCAGGGATCGCCCACGTGGCGGAACCGGTTGAGCGCGGTCTCGAGCGCGCGCTGCGCCGACACCACCTGTCCGCGGCGGTAGCGCGTGAAGCCCAGTTCGTTGAGGGCGACGGCCTCGCCCCAACGATCGCCGCACTGCCGGCATCGTGCCGCGCCGGCCTCCAAGAGTGGCTCGGCGGCCAGCGTACCACCACACATCTGCGTCACCATGCCCTGATAGCCCAGCGCTCGGCCGAGCCGACGATCGTCGCCCAGGCGGCGGGCTGCTGCCTCGGCCGCCTGCAGATGCGCCAGGCCACGGCTCACGTCGTTCTGCAGTCCGGCAACGACGCCCGCGCCGAGCGCCACCTCAACCTGGCTCGGATTCGGAGTGTCGGCGGTGGCCCGGCGGAGTCCGGCCTCGAGCCGGGCCCGGGCTTCGCCCAGCTGCCCGCGCAGGAACCAGTACCACCAGAGCGCGGCCAGCAAACGCAGCTCGAGCTCCGGCTCGACGGCGGTGGCGGCCTCGGCGTCGAGTGCGGCGCGCAGGTTGTCGTGCTCGAGGTCGAGCCGGGCGAGCCAGGCGGCCTGCTCCGGGCCGCGCAGGTGAGCCACGGCCTCCTCCGCCAGGGCCACGGCGTAGCGGAGGAACCGCTCGCGCAGCGCCGCCGCTTCCCCCGCTTCGATCAGCCGATGCCGGCCGTACTGGCGCACCGTCTCGAGCAGCCGATAGCGCGTCTCGCCCGCCTGGAGCTCAGTCAGCACGAGCGACTTGTCCACCAGCGCGGTGAGCAGGTCGAGCACGGCGTCGGCCGGCACTGGCTCGCCCGCGCCGACGGCCTCGGCCGCCTCGAGGCTCCGGCTTCCGGCGAAGAGCGAGAGGCGCCACAGCAACGCGCGCTCCGGCTCCGACAGCAGGTCGTAACTCCCGTCGATCAGCGCCCGCAACGTCTGCTGCCGCGGCTGGACGGTGCGGCTACCCCCGGTCAGCAGCCGAAAGTGGTCGTCCAGCCGCCGGGCCAGTTGCTCGACCGAGAGCACGCGCACGCGCGGCGGCCAGTTCGATCGCCAGCGGGATGCCGTCGAGGGGCTGGCAAATCTGGGCGACCGCCGGGGCGTTCTGGTTGGTCACCGCGAAGCCCGGCTGGACCGCCACCGCCCGGTCGATGAAGAGGCGCACCGCCTCTTACTGCGAGAAGCGCTCGGGCGGCGGCAGGTGGCGTGGATCGGGCAGCGCGAGCGAGGGAACGCGAAAGGTGGCTTCGCCCGGGAACGCCAGCACCTCGCGGCTCGTCGCCAGCAGATGGA
>JBHOQZ010000025.1:0-3189 GCA_042408635.1 Chloroflexota bacterium | reverse complement strand
ACCCGCCCCCGCGCCGGCGCCCGCACCCGCGCCCGCACCTGCGCCAGGCGGCTCGCCGGCGGGCAGCGCGCCGCAGGCGCGCGCCAACTCGGGCAGCTACGACGCGATCGCCACGGCCGGAACCACGCTCTACATGCCGTTCGTGGCGGGCGGGCGCAACGGGCTCAACAGCCATATCGCGCTGCTCAACACCGGCACCCAGCAGGCGCAGGTCACGCTCAACTTCTACCCGTTCGATCAGCCGCAGGCGCTGCCGAGCCCGGCGGTGGTGACGCTGCCGCCGAACGGCTCACAGACGTTCAACCAGATCCCGCTTGACTTCCTCGGCTCGGTGGTGGCGACCGCCAGCGGCGGCAACGTCGCGGCGGTGGTGACGACGCGGCGCAACGGCGGCCAGCTCGACGACCTCCAGTACGAGGCGGTCCCGAACACACTCGCCACCGGCAGCACCGGCAGCGTCAACCTGCCGCTCCTGTTCAAGAACTACTTCGGCTGGTCGACCGATGTGGCGGTGCAGAACGCCGGCAGCGCGCCGGCCGAGGTGACGATCACCTACCGCTCGGCCGACCCGGCCCAGAGCGGCCAGAGCTGGACCGAGACCGCGACGATCCAGCCGAACGCGGCCCACTGGTTCCTCCAGTCGGCCACGACCTCGGGGCTACCCGACAACTGGGTCGGCTCGGCGGTCGTCTCGACCACCAGCGGCCAACCGCTGGTGGCGGTGGCGAGCGAGGTCAACGCGGTGATCGCGGCCGCGATGAGCTACACCGGCATCTACACCGCGCAGGCGGCCTCGACGCTGCGGGCGCCGCTCTTGATGAAGGCGAACAACGGCTGGGACACCGGCATGCAGGTGCAGAACGTGGGCACGACCGAGACGCGGGTCACGGTGACCTACACGGCGGCCGGCCAGACGGCGGTGGCGGCGACCGACACCGCCACGCTCAAGCCGGGTGAGAGCCGCACGTTCTTCACCCCGGCCGCGAGCGGCCTGCCGCCGACGTTCGTCGGCTCGGCGGTGGTCAGCAGCGACAACAACACGCCGCTGGTGGGCATCGTCAACCAGAGCAAGTATTCGCTCGGCACCGGCATGGCCTACTCGATGCCCAGCGCGGGCGCCGGGGCGACGACGCTCTACGCGCCGCTCGCCCAGAAGGCGAACGAGGGCTTCAACTCGGGCATCCAGGTCCAGAACCTGGGCACCGATGCCGCGGCGGTGACGGTGACCTTCTACGCCCAGGACGGCACCCAGGTCGGGTCGCTCAACGACACGATCCCGGCCGGCACGTCCGCGACGTACTACCTGCCGGCGCTGAGCCAGGTCCAGGCCGGGTTCCGCGGCTCGGTCGTGATCGCGAGCACGAACGGGCAGCCGCTGGCAGCGGTCGTCAACAACGTGAAGTACTGATCCCTCGGGTCCCTCACACCCGGCCCCGGCCCCGCCCGCAAGAGCGGGCGGGGCCGGCTGCTGTCCGCCGAGGTGCTATAATCGCGCCGCCGCGACGAGCGCCCACCGGCTCCCCAATGCTGGGGGGTGAAGTGGCTCCCCGGCTCCTGACGGCTGGGGTGAGACCGGTCTCGCCGGCTCCTCACGGCTGGGGGTGACGACGGGTCCCAGGGCTGGAGGCGCGACCCGCGTTCCATGCACGATTTCGCTTCGCCGCTCGGGGGTGGGCGGGTGGTGGTGCGCCGTCCGCCCGCCTCGATCTCTGCCCCACGCGGCGCCTTGTCGCAGCGGGCACGGGCGTCTGGGGCGCCGGGGCGCGCCGCGGAGCTCCCGGCAGCGCGCACGTGGGGTAACCCGTTGGGCGCGCCGCCGAGGGCGCGCTGCCCGCGCCCGACCGGGTCAGCCGGGGGTGGGCGCCGTCCAGGCTGGCTGGCCACGCTGGTCGCGCTGCTGGTGGGAGTGGTCCTCGCGCCGGCGCGGCCGGGCGCGGCGCAGCCGGTGACGTGTGACGCGTTCGCAACGCAGGCGGCGGCCCAGGCGGCCTACCGCGCCGACCCGGTCGGGATCGAGCACCTCGACCCCGAGGAGATCGGGATCGCCTGCCGGCCGCTGCCGTGCCCCTGCGACCTCGAGCCGGTGCCGATCGCCAGCCCCTCGGCGCCGCCACCGCCGCCCTCACGCCGTGCGGCCACTGCCGCGACCGGGTTGACCTCGTTCCTCGGTGGCACCTTCGACCCGGCGACCGGGACGTTCTACCTGAAGACGCGGCCCGAGACGGGGCCGGCCGACCTCGTCGTCACGCTCGGGCCGTTCGGCGGGCACGACCGGCCGATCCTCGGCGATTGGGACGGGGACGGCCGCGTGACGGTCGGCGTCTTCGATCCCGAGCGCTCGCGCTTCTACCTCCGCAACAGAAACACGAGCGGTCCGCCCGACGCCGTGATCGACTTCGGCCCACCCGTCACCGACACCGCGCACCTGCGCGTGCCGGTGGTCGGGGACTGGCTGGGCCAGGGCGTGACCGGCATGGGCTACTACGACCCCTGGCTCAGCCGCTTCGTGCTGCGCCTCGGCCCGAACCGCACCGGCGCACCGCAGCGCTCGGTGGTCTACATCGACTACGGCAACGGCGCCCAGGTCGGGCGCGACTACGTGCCCGTGCTGCCCGTCACGGGCGACTGGCGCGACTCGGCCGGCAACGCGACGAAGATCGCGCTCTACGTGCCCGCGCAGGGACGCTTCCTGCTCAAGCTCGCCCCGCCCGCCAGCGGCCCCGCCGGGCGCGGGGAGCGCCGAGTCAGCTTCGGCGAGGTCGGTGGCCCCTACGAGCCGCTGGCGGGCGACTGGGACGGCGACGGCAAGGCCTCGCCCGGCCTCTTTCGCTACGACAACGGCACGTTCTACCTGATCGACACGACGCGCACCGGGATCGTGCGCACCGCCGACCTCGAGTTCCGGCTGACCGGGCCGCCCGAGGCGTTGCGGACGGGCGTCGTGGCGGTCGCGGCGAACAGCCGCGGCAGCAGCGCCCCGCCGACGGAGGCCGCCTCCCCGGTGCAGGAGCTAGGCTATCTCCTGCTCTGGCTGCTGGCGCTCCAGGCGATCTGGCTGGCGGCGCTGCCGCTCACGCTCGCCCTCTTCCAGCCGCTGGCCGGCGGGGCGAGCTTGAGCAGGAAGCGTCCCTGCGCGGGCACGTAGAGCGCGATCTTCGTCGCGTTGCCGGCCGAGTCGCGCCAGTCGCC
>JBHOQZ010000022.1:0-6681 GCA_042408635.1 Chloroflexota bacterium | reverse complement strand
CCGCCGAACCCTGCGCCGATGCCGCCCGACTCCTCGTGGACCGGGTCGCCGCCCCCATCGCGCGCCGTCGCCATCGCTCCCCCCGGGCTGTTGGCGCCCGCGCGGTCGGGCTGCACCTGTCCGGCCACCCCGACCCGCGCGGGCGCGCGGCCATCGCTCCCGCCGCTATTCTGCCACAACGCCGCCCAAGTGGCGAAACAATGTGCAAATCGCACATACCTTCGCCATGCCCCATGGTTATCGGCGAGACGAGAAGAGGCTTCCGTGCAAGGGGCCTGGTGTCGCCGTGGTCTCAGTCGATGAGGGCAAGCAGGAAAGCATGCTCGCGCTCTTACTTCTTTCCTGCCTCAAAGGGGGAGTCTCGGACGGGGTTGGGTATGGCCTGCTGCACCCGACCTGCTGCGCAGGGCGCCAGATCAGGGTGTGGAGAGTGCAGGGTTGACCACCACGTCGACCAACCAGCGGAAGGGAGGAGCGTTCGTCACCGGATCAGGGAGTTTGATCGAGCCAAAGGCGTTTCCATACCGCACGACAACGATTGGGCCGGTGACGGGCACGCTGATCACAGATGGGGCGTTGCTCGCTTGGCGGCTCACACCTGGTGGGAGCGGGGGATTTGATGGGACCGGCACAGGTGTTCCAGAGACCGGTGTGCCAGCGCTCACTCCGCTCGACGGTCCTGGCTGCGCTGGTTTTCCTGAGACCGCGCCAGGGCTACTCGGGCCCGGCCGAAGCAAGTAGAAGGAGGCGCTTCCGTCCGCACTCCACATCGCCTCGATGACGATGTGGTTCGGGAGAATCCGATCAAACTCCGCCTGGGTTGCGCTGTCGATCGGAACTGCTTCACGTCTAGCCGCAGGTTGAGCCCGTTCACTCCCCGGAGACGCAATCTGGCTCACGAGGGCCGCGCCGTCAACACTCACCGACCACCGCTGAAGATCGCCCGGTTCTGCCGAGGCCATGAGCACACGGCCCGTTCCCTGCCAGCCGAGCAGGTAATCCGGCGTCGAGGAACTGCCCCCGCTGAGCGAGTTCAGTGAAGCGATCTTTCCGACGCCGCTCCGCTCAACCACGACGGGTGTGCCGTTGACGAATGCCGCGAATCGCTGCTGGTCGGGGGACCAACCATAGCCATTTACTGCCGAACTGATCACACCTGGCGGTTGGTTGGGAGGCTGCAGCGCAGGACTCTCATAGAGCTTGGTACCCTCGGCACTGAAGAGGAGCACCTTTGATCCCAGGACGGCAAGGGCGGCACCGTCGGGCGACCAGACTGGACGTCGTGCATAGGCGCTATCCCCGAGGGGAATCGTCTGCAGAGAGCCTGTCGCTGGTCGAAAGAGATAGAGTCTGGTCGCCGTGTCCCTGGGCGTCAGCCCACTGGCGATGGCAGCGAGCGACCTCCCATTCGGCGACCAGCGAACATCGCTGTAGCCATCTGCCGGGCCGATGGTGCGGGTGCTGCTGTCGCGGCTGTCGAAGAGGCGCAACTCGCCACGATTGGGGCTCCTGTCCCCGTTGACCGGCTGCACGAAGGCAATGGCCACGGGTGAGGGCGGCGGAGTTAGCATCACTGCGTCCGCACGCACGTCGCACGGCCGCATGACGTCTGGAACTGCGATGAACAACGATCCGGCCACTACCGCGGCCACCATCGCGGTGACGACTAAGCGTCCGAGGTGAGGTCGGAGGTTTGCCGCACGACCTGTAGATGCCATGTTTCTACCCCGAGTGATGCGCGACTCCGCACGATACTCCGGCGATGGTCCCTTCGAGTCGATCAGATCTAAGGGTGGGGGCCAGCGCATGGCTTGGCTCCTCTGCTATCGTAGTACCAGGGAGAGGCCCGGTAGTACCAGGGAGAGGCCCGAGGATTGAACGGATTGCCAACGGTCGGGTTCGCGTTGTGACACATCAGGTACGCGGCGTACCAGAGGTCATTCCATGTGTTGTCCATCGAGTAGTAGGGCCAGCTTGGGCTGGTTGGCGTGGCTGGAATGCCAACTGCTGGGTTGCGCGGATCGCCACACGACAGCCGATCGCGCTCCTCAGGAGCGTCCGCAGCGTCTCCTCGCTCTCGAGGACTTCGCTCCAGAGCAGGTAGGCGGCGGGCCTGAGCGCGCCGAGTCGCATCAACTCACCCGGCTCGAACCAGCTGCCGATCACGAGCAGGCGGCTGGTCGGGCTGGCCTCGCGCAGCCGCACCAGCACCTCGAGCGGCGGCTCACCGCTCGCCTCGTGGGGTGCCAGGATGGCATGGGGCCGCTGCCGGCACGCGATGCGGAGCACGTCCGCCGGACTGTCGGTGTCGCCGACGAGTGCCAGGTCGTCGTGTGCCACCACGGCGGCCGCGATCGCGTGCCAGCCGGGATGTTCGGACCGCAGCATAAGGACGTCGCGCCGCTCCATGCTGGGGTACCTTGTAGGCTGGCTTGTGCTCCGGAGCTCTGCCAACGGCGCGTTCGTACCGGCGCTGGACAAATAGTGCTCCGTCTGCCCTCGCCGGGACGCATTGCAGTCGCTGCATCGTAGAAAGGATGCAAACATTCAACCTGTTGCAGTTCGCCGAAGTCGCGTGATGAACGAGAAATGCGCCTGTCCATTCGCGTGCAGTCATCTAGTAGTCGACTTATCGGCCAGGCGCGTCGCTTGCAGGAGCGTGGCTTGCGCGAGCGGAGCAGTGGCCCGATCATTGCGATCAGCGAGGGGAGTTGTCACGTGGCTGAGCGGGCGGCAGGCTATGTCAGGAGGGGCGGGGACGATGACGGCCTATCCGGCGCATCGCGAGGCGGACGTGGTGGTGCGCGACGGCTCGACGGTGCACATCCGGCCGGTGCGGCCTGACGACGAACCCGCCCTGCTCGACTTCTACCGCGGCCTCTCCGAGCGCTCGCGCGTCTTCCGCTTCTTCTCCGCCGCCGTCAACCTGGAGCGGATCGCCCACGAGCAGAGCCACGTCGACTACGTGCGCGACTTCGGGCTCGTCGCCACGGCCGGGCCGCAGGCGCGCATCGTCGGCCACGGGCTCTATGCGGCGCTCGATGCCACCGGCGACCACGCCGAGGTGGCGTTTGCGATCGCGGACGATTTTCAGGGCCGGGGCCTGGGCACGATCCTGCTCGGCCAGCTCGCCGAGCACGCCGCCGAAAGCGGCATCGCCTACTTCGAGGCCGAGGTTCTGCCCTCGAACCACCAAATGCTCAGCGTCTTCCGCGAGTCGGGCTTCCCGATCAAGGTCTCGGTGGAGTACGGGCAGCTCCACGTCGTCTTCCCGACCTCGCTTACTCCCGAAGCGCTCGAGCGGTTCGAGCGGCGCGAGCAGAGCGCGGCTGTCAGCGCGATGCGGCGCTTCCTCTATCCGCGCTCGGTCGCAGTGATCGGCGCCTCGCGCGACCGGGCGAGTGTGGGCGGCGCCATCTTCTACAACCTGCTCGCCTATGGCTTCGAGGGGCCAGTCTTCCCCGTCAACCGCGCCGCCGACGTCGTTCAATCGGTGGCGGCCTATCGCAACGTCGAGTCGATTCCCAGTCCGGTCGACCTGGCGGTGATCGCGACGCCCGCCCAGGAGGTGATCGCGGTTGCGGAGGCGTGCGGTCGCAAGGGCGTGGGCGCGCTCGTGGTGGTCGCGAACGGCTTCGCGGAGACGGGACCCGAGGGGCGGGCGCGCGAAGCGGAGCTGCTGCGGCTCTGCCGGGCGGCCGGCATGCGGCTGATCGGGCCGAACTCGATGGGCGTGCTCTCGACCGACCCGCACGTGCGCCTCAACGCCACGCTCGGGCCGCGGCTGCCGGTCGCGGGACGGATCGGCTTCGTCTCGCAGAGCGGGGCGCTGGGCATCGCGATCATGGATTTCGCCGCCGCGCTCGGCCTGGGCCTCTCGGCGTTCGTCTCGACCGGCAACAAGGCCGACATCTCGGGCAACGACCTGCTCGACTTCTGGGAGAGCGACGAGCGCACCGACGTGATCCTGCTCTACCTCGAGTCGTTCGGCAACCCGCGCCGGTTCTCGCGGATCGCCCGGCGCGTCGGGCGCACCAAGCCGATCGCGGTCGTCAAGAGCGCGCGCTCGCCGGCCGGGCAGCGCGCGAGCGGGTTCCACACGGGCACCTTGCTGGCGGGCGCCGACCGCGCCGTCGACGCGCTGTTCCAGCAGTCGGGCGTGATCCGCACCGACACGCTGGCCGAGCTGTTCGACGTCGCCCTCCTGCTCGGCAACCAGCCGGTGCCGCGCGGGCCGCGCGTCGGCATCGTCTCGAACGCGGGCGGGCCGGCCGTGCTCTGCGCGGACGCCGGTGAGGCGCGCGGGCTCGAGGTGCCGCTGCTGGGCGAGGCGGCGCGGATGGGGCTGCGCGCCGTCGCGGCGCCCGAGGCGAGCCTCGCCAACCCAGTCGATCTGGGGGCGACCGCCACCGCCGGGCAGTACACCGAGGCGGTGGCGCAGGTTGGGAACGATCCCGCGGTCGACGCCGTGATCGCGATCTACACGCCCGCGCCCGCGGCCACCGACGCGGCGGTCGCGGCGGCGCTGCTCGAGGCCGCGGCGCGCCTGCCCGAGCCCGTGCCGCTCCTGGCGGTCTTTATGTCGAGTGAACCACCGCGCAGCGCTCTCGCCGTGGCGAAGCGGCGGGTGCCCTGCTAGCAGTTCCCCGAGGCCGCCGCGATCGCGCTCGCCCATACGGCTCGCTACGGCGCCTGGCGACGCCGGCCCGCGCCGGAACCCGTCCAGATCGACCCGGCGCGGCGGGATGAGGCGGCTGCGCTCGTCGCGGCCGCGCTCGCCCGCGGTCCCGGTCCGCTCGGCCCGGAGGAGGTGGCGAGGCTCTTCGCCTGCTACGGGCTGCCGCTGGCTGAGAGCCGGCCGGCCACCGACGCCGACTCGGCCGTCGCGGCGGCGCGCGAACTGGGCTGCCCCGTCTCGGTGGAGGCGGTCGTCACGGGTCCAGCCAGCGCGCCGGACCTGGACGCCGGCGAGCTAGAGCCTCCCGACGGGGTAGCCACACGCGCCCGGACGCCGGGCTCGGACGTCCAGCTTGCCCGCCACAATCTGGCCGGTGAAACGGCGGTCCGTGAGGCGGTCGAGGCGATGCAGCGCGGCCTGGCAGCGGCTGGCTACCGCGCCGACGGCTTCCGCGTGCGCCGCACCGTCTCCGGAGGGGTCGAGCTGGTGGTGGGTGTCGCCCAAGATCCACAGTTCGGACCGGTCGTGGTCTGCGGGGCCGGGGGGCGCGCGGAGTTCCTGCGCGACGTCGCGGTGCGCCTGGCCCCGCTTACGCGCGAGGACGCCGCCTATATGGTGCGCGAGCTGAAGACGTTCCCGCTGCTGGCGGGCGACGCCGCGAGGCCGCCCTGCGACCTGGCCGCACTCGAAGATCTCCTGGTGCGCGTGGGCGCGCTCGCCGACGACCTGCCCCAGATCGCCGAGCTCGACTGCCAACCCGTGCTCGTGCGCGAGCACGGCGCTACGATCCTCGGGGCGCGCGTGCGGGTTGCGCCGGCTGCCCCGCGCCGCCCGCTCGGCGCCCGGCGGTAGCACCCGGGATTCCCCCCCAGCCCCCAATCCTGGGGGGTGACGAGGCGGCCCTCAACCCCCAATGCTGGGGGTATGGGACGGCGCGGGCCCGGCCTCCCCAGTGGTCGCGGCGTGGGGTAGCGTGCCTGCGCGGGCGCGGGTCACGCGCCGCGCCCCAGCTGGCCAACGACCGTAGTAGTGGCGGCGCGAGCTGGCGCGCTCGTGCCGCGCTGCCGAGGGTGATCGGTGAGCCCGCACCTCCATCCCTGCTTGCTCCCGCAGGCTTGGGGGGAAAGGGGGCGCTCCTCGCCTCCATCTCTGCCGATTCCCCCAGGCTTGAGGGCAAGGGGCCGACGCCTCCGCCGCCGCGCGCGATGCGCGGCGTGGTGGAGTAGACTACGGGCGCCCATGAGAGATCGAGCCGCAGCCGCCGGTGTGCCAGGTGAGACGGAGGTCGGGCCCGTGCCGAAGCCGGGACCGGCCGCTCCCGCCGCGACGCCGGGCGGCGGGTTGCTCCGGCGCTGGTGGGGCTCGCGCACACCCGAGCAGCAGATCCTCATCTGGATGTGCGTGCTGATCGCGGTCAACCAGGCCGGGTTCGGCAGCGTGGTGGCGGTGGTGGCGCTCTACGCCGGCACCTTCGGCGTCTCGCAGGCGGCGATCGGGCTCACCATCACCATCTACGGCCTGGCCCGGTTCCTCGTGAACGTGCCGGCCGGCCGTCTGGCCGACAGCCACGGCCGCCGCTGGGTGATGGCGCTGGGCGGCATCGTGAGCGTGGGCGGCAACCTCCTCTGCGGCCTGGCGCCCGACTACACGATCTTCGTCGTCGGCCGCTTCATCGCCGGTGCGGGCGCGGCGCTGGTGCTAGTGGGCGGCCAGATCGTCCTGGCCGACATCGCCACACCGCAGAACCGCGGCCGGGTCATGGGCACCTACCAGGGCGTCTTCTCGACCGCGGTCGGGATCGGGCCGATGGTCGGCGGCTTGCTCGCTACCTCGCTCGGGCTAGGTGCGCCGTTCTTCGCCTACTCGATCGCGGCCGGGGCGGTCAGCCTGCTCGCCTGGTTCATCGTCCCCGAGACGCGCGGCTGGCGCGGGCAGGCCGAGCGGTCGCGACCGCAGGCGACACCAGACTCGGCCGCGGCGGGACGCCCCCGCTGGCGCGGCTG
>JBHOQZ010000018.1:0-6523 GCA_042408635.1 Chloroflexota bacterium | reverse complement strand
CGATCGACTGGGCGGTCAGCGGGATGGGGATCGAGAGCGGCACGCTGGCGTCCCTGGCAGCGGTCTCGGCGCACCGAACCCCGGCAGCACCTCCCCAGATTCTAGTTCAGGCGTCCGGCCAGGTCCATGACCGGGCCGGCGAAACGCCGGCGCAGAGCACACCCGCTCACCGCCCGGACACCTCCCCCTCCACCGGCCCGGGCGGCTGCGGCACGTCTCGGGCCGGTGGGGGCATTCGAGCCCGGTCGGGCGGTGCGGGACCCTCAGGAGGCGAGCAGTGCACGGGTCGCCCCGAGTTTGGGACGCCCTCACGGCGAGCCGCTGGTCTGGCTCACCGTCCGCGGCGTCGTGGCGGTGACACGTGGCGGGTCGCGGCCCCGACAGACGTTGTGAAGCGGCCGGTCTATGCTCCAGTCTGGAGTATGTCGAGTGCTGGCCGCCGCGGCCGCGGCGGTCTCACCCCGAGAAAGGAGCAACACAATGCGCGATCACGTTCAGCAGTGGCTCGAGCCCGAGGTCGGCCAGATCACGGGCTATGCCGGCCCGTCGGTGGTGCTGTTGCCGCCGTACGTCGGCCCGATCGTCCCGGCGGGCGCCTACGGCCCCGCGCGCGTGGGCCAGAGCGGCGCCCTGAGCGGCGGCCGCCCCAACCGGTAGCCTCACACCCCCGCGAACACGCGAACCGCCGCCCGGAGCTCCGTCCGGGCGGCGGTTCGCATGGACTCTCCCAGAGTCAACGCGATGGAGCGCCGTGAGGGCGCCTGGAGGCTCCCTCCGGGCGGGCGTTCGCACGTGCCCTGTGCCTTCCCATGAGGGTCGGCACCGCGCGGCGCCGGTTCGACAGTGGACACGGCGCGGTCTGGCAGCTTCTCGAGGTCCGCCGCCGGGTGGGCCCGCGCGGCTGTCCGGCGGCTAGCGACGGCCTCCGGCGGCTAGCGGGGTTGCTCGAGGTGGGCCGCCCGGAGGGCCGGCGGGGCTCGGCGCCGAGGCCGCGCGGAGCGGGTAAGCCACCTCACCGCTGCCGATTACGCGCCGTGGTAGCCTGATCCACGTCCGCGCTTCGCGGGGCCGCCCGTTCGGCCTCGCCAGCGCGCCCGCCGGAGCCCCGGCAGTGTTGGGGAGGTTCCGGCTCGCGGCCCCGGCCAGAGCGATGCGGCGCTCCGCGCCCCCGGCCCGACGCACGATCCGATCAGGAGACGACACCGTGCTCGTCGTCGAACAGCTTGCAAAAGCCTACGGAGCGCAGACGGTTCTGCGCGAGATCACCTTTGCCGTCGGCCGGGGCGAGCGCGTGGGTCTGGTCGGCCCCAATGGCGCCGGCAAATCGACGCTGCTGCGCAGCATCGCGGGCGAGGTCGCGCCGGATGCGGGCCTGATCCGCATCGATCCGGCCGCCTCGGTCGGCTATCTCCCGCAGACCGCGGCCGCGCTGCCCGGCCGGACGATCGGCGACGTCGTCGACGTCGCGCTCATCGAGCTCAGGACGTGCGAGCGCCGGCTGCGCGCGCTCGAAGCGGAGATGAGGACCGCGGGCGGCGCGGCGCTGGCCGCGGCGCTGGCCGAGTACGGCGAGCTGACCGAGCGCTTCGAGCAGCTCGGCGGCTACGAGGCGGAGCATCGCGTCGCGGCGGTGCTCGCCGGCCTCGGGCTGGCCGCCATCGACCGGGAGCGCCAGCTCGCCTCGCTCTCGGGTGGCGAGCGCTCGCGCCTGCTGCTGGCGGGGCTCCTGCTGCGCGCGCCCGACCTCTTGCTGCTCGACGAGCCGACCAACCACATCAGCCTCGACGTGCTCGAGGAGTTCGAGCGCGCCCTGCTCGACTTCCCCGGCGCCATCGTCGCCGTTTCGCACGACCGGCGCTTCATCGAGCGGTGCGCCGGCGAGCTCTGGGAGCTGCGCGACGGTCGGCTCCGTCAGCAGCCCGGCGGCTTCGCCGCCTACCTGGTCGCGCTCGGCCGCGCCGCCTAACCCGCGCGCCCGCCACGGCCGACCGGCTGGAAGATCGGCGGCGCCGGGAAGTCGTCGAGCGGCAGGCCCAGCAGCGCGGCGAAGGTGGGCGCGACCTGCACCGCCGCCGCCGTGGCGGTTCGCCCGCGCGGCACGTCGGGGCCGCTGAAGACGGCGAAGCGCTCGTCGCCCGGGCTGCCCGGCCGCAGCCCGTGGCTGGAGAGCGCGACCGGCGGCGCTACCGGCTGCCCCTCGGGCGTGGGCGGATCGTGCTCGAAGCTCGCCCCGTCCGGCGCGGCGAACGTCACGACCGCCGCGCGGTGCTCGGCGGGCACGTGATCGGAGCTGTGGCGCGTGACACCGTGGGCGGCTAGCGCGGCCTCGATCCGGGCCAGCTCGGCGGCGTCACGCGGGACGACGTGGAGCATGCTGCCGTCGCTCTGGTAGGTGGCACTGGGGATCACCACGTCCGGCCGGATGGCGCGCTCGATCGGGCTGTGGCCGTGGTCGCTCATCACCGCGATGTTGTAGCGGTCGGCGCGCCCCGCCGCGTGCAGGCGCCGCAGGACGAGGCCGACGAGCGTGTCGGCGTAGGCGATCGCCCAGTGGGCCGGGTCGCTCTTGTAGCCGTGGTCGTGCTGGAGCGCGTCAGGCAGCAGCACCTCGCCGATGATGAGATCGGGCGCACCGTCGGCCGCGGCGAGCGCGCCGACCCACTCGCAGGCGTAGAAGTCGCAGATGCTGTAGTAGAGCTGCCGCGGCACGGGGGGCTGACCCGGCTGGGGCCAGTCCGCCGGCAACCCCGCCGCGGCCGCGATCCGCGCGAAGCGCTCGGGCTGGCCGCGATGGGCGACCACGCGCAGCCACGGCTCGTCGCTCGGGATCGGGGCGGCGTCGCGGGCGCGCTGGATGAAGCCGCGCACCCAGTGCGGCGGCAGGAAAAGGTCGGCATCCTCGGGCCGGACCATGCCGAAGCCGACGACCGCCACGTCGCGCCCCGCCGCCCTCGCCCGACCGGCAATCGTGGGCACCCGCACGTCGTAGGGGTGGGCGTAGCGGAACCGCCCCGCCGCCGGATCCCAGAGCTTGTTGGCGTAGACCCCGCTGACGTCGGCGGTGACGCCGGTCAGCATAGAGACGCGCCCGGGAAACGAGGTGCCGCAGACCTCGGCCCCGAGCCGCTCGACGGCATGGCCGGCGGCGGCCAGCGCTGCGAGGTTCGGCAGCCGGTGCAGCTCAGTCGCCACGTAGTCGGCGCTGACGCCGTCCAGCATCAAGATGATCAGCTTGTGGCTCAAAGGGTCACTCCTCGACTTCGAACTCCAGCGGCTCCGACTCGCCCGCCGGGTCGCGTAGCACCACCTCATAGCGGCCGGGCGCCGCGATTAGGGCGGGCGGCACGAGCGCCGTCAGGTAGCCCGCGCCGCCGAACGTGGTGGCGAGCGGTCGGCCGCCGAAGACGATGATAGTGCGTCGGCTGATGTTGCCGGCGGTGACGGCGAGCGCCGATTCGCCGCCGGGCTGCACGTTGAATCCTATCCCCGCACGCGTGCGCGCGGGGAAAACGCCCAGCAGACGGGGTGGCGGTAGCGGCTCACCCAGACGGACGAAGCCGTTGTCCGCGTCGTGGACGGGGTTGAGCGCGTCGGCCGGGTCGAGCGCGCTCAACCCGTCGGGCGGCACGATGGCGACGCGTAAGCCCGGTTGACCGAGCAGCTCGGGGATGAGCGCCCCGCCGGCCTGGAGCACGAACTGCCAGTAGTCGGGTGTGCGCGTCACCAGGGTGAGCGACTCGAGGGGCTGGCCCCGGTAGCGGTCGAGGATGGGCCGCTCGACGTCGCGGGCGGCGTTCGCCACGAACTGCCAGTGGTAGAGCGAGGTCGCGTTGCTGACGGCGCCGTTGACCGCGATCACGCCGAGCGCCACCACCCATGCCGCCATGCAGCGCCGGACTGAGCGGTCCCAGAGCGGTGCGGCCACCGGGTCGAGACACATGCCGATCAGCACCCCCAGGCCCGCCAGCGCCTCGTACTGGTAGTACAGCTGCACGTTGCGCGTGAGCAGCGTCGGCCCGAGGTAGGCCGCGATCCACGTCACCGGCAGCAGCAGCGCCACCCCTCGGCGCGCCACGCCCAGGCGGAGCGTCAGCCCCAGCAGCGCCAGCCAGGCCACGAACAGGCCGACCTCGACCCCCACCGCGAGCGAGGCGCGGCCCGGATCGCCCCGGTCGATGGCCCCCGTCAGCCCGCGGGCGCCGGCGACGCCGGGATCGGGGTCGAGCGAGAGGTTGGCGGCGGTGGCGGCGAACAGCAGCAGCTTGCGGGCCACCACCTCGACCGCGAGCTGCGGCGCGTAGACCGCATTCGCGGCGGACGGCGGACCCACGACCGCCGCCCGCACGAGCAGGTAGACGGTCACGATCAGCGCCAGCGGCGCCAGCCGCGGCGCCCACCAGTGCCAGGACCGCGCGGCCGCGACCGCGCCCGGCTGCCCGGCCGGCTCCAAACGCGGGTGGACCACGGCCAGCGCCGCCACGACCAGGACGACCACGAGCGCGTAGTCCTTGGTGAAGACGGCGAGCGTCGTCGCGAGCAGGGCCAGCGCGTAGGCGCCCCGGCCGGGGTGGTCGGCGAAGCGGAGCCAGGCGATCAGCGTCAGCAGCAGGAGCCCGAGCATCACGATCGAGTCGACGATGTTGATGTACCCGATCGTGGTCAGGTGCACTTTCGAGACGACGAAAGCGGTGAAGGCGACGGCGCGGGCGGCGGCCGCCGCGACCAGGCGCGTGAGCAGCACGTACAGTAGGAACAGGTTAACCGCGCTCAGCGCCAGGTTGCGCAAGTGGAACCACCAGGGATCGGGCGGGAGGATGAAGTGCCAGGGCAGGCTGGCGGCGAAGAAGACCGGCCGGAAGAAGATGCCGTCGGTCGGGCTCAGCAACGCGGTGAGGAACTCTCCGCGCGCGCGGTATTGCGTGAGGTACTGGAAGCTCTCGGCGAAGAAGAAGGTGTCGAAGGCCGGCCGCGCCATTGCCAGGAGGACCAGGCTCCCCAGCGCCGCCGCGACAGCGGCCTCGCGCCAGCGAAGGGTCGGCGCCGGGCTGCCCGGCTCGACCCCACTGGGGAGCGGCGGGCATCGATCCGCACTCCCCTCGGCACCGCGGCTGCAAAGCCGGCGGCCGGCCTTCGCGTCTGATCGGGGCGCTTGCGCTGGGGGAGCCCCGGGGCCGCCGCTGCCTGCCAGATCGACGCGCATCCCGTCGCCCCACCGTTCCACTTCGCCGGCAGGAGTATACACGGCACCTCGGCCGACTGCTAGAACGGGTGGCGCTTTCGGCGCGCGGCGAGTACTCGGCGCGCGGCCCTGACCCCGGCGCCCAGTCCTGGGCGTGATGGTGCTCCCCCAGCCCAAAACCTGGGCGAGAGGGGGGCGTGCGGCCGGTAAAGGCTGGCCGCGTCGACGGCCAGGCGGCACCGCCCCGTAGAAACTGGGGCGGCCGTGCGGTCGCCGCTCCCCCCCGCTCGAGCAGGGGGCGCACCGTCACCTCCAGGATTGGGGCTGGGGGCACCGTCACCCAGAGAATTGGGAGGCGGAGCGCGATAGCCCCCAGGATTGGGGGGTAGGGGGCGCGCCTGGGGATCAGGCGTCGGCGACGCCGCACCAGTCGAGCAGGAAGCCGCCCAGCACCCGAGCGGTGGGGACGAGCGAGGTCAGGTCGAGCCACTCGTCGGCGGCGTGGCCGTTCGCGCCGCGTGTGCCGTAGCAGCCGGCCGGGATGCCGGCGAAGTTGAAGTAGCGCATGTCGTTCGTGCCCGTGCCCACCACCGGCCGCATCTCGGTCCCGGTCACGCGCCGGTGCCACTCGCCCAGCAGCCGCACCGAGGGCTCGTCCATCGACACGACGGAGCCGCTGCTCTGGAAGCCGTAGTAGCTCACGGTCGGCGGGTGCTCGCGCAGCCAGGGGTCGGCCGCGGCCGCGCGGCGCACCGCGCCCTCGATCGTGGCGCGCATGCCCGCCACGGTCTGGTCGGGGTAGAAGCTCAGGCGGCAGTGGAGCTCGCAGGCGCCGGGCACGGTGCTGGGCCAGTCCCCGCCTCGGATCACGCCGATGTTGAGATTGATCGGGTGGTCGAGCGCGGCGAAGGCGGGGTGCTTCTCCCGGTTCAG
Organism: Chloroflexota bacterium; assembly: GCA_042408635.1. GTDB lineage: Bacteria > Chloroflexota > UBA6077 > FW602-bin22 > JBHOQZ01 > JBHOQZ01. The sequence continues at coordinate 411 of JBHOQZ010000018.1, read as the reverse complement.
CTCGGCGTCCAGCTCGACCAGCGCCTGGATGATCGGCACCGCCTTGACGATCGCGTTCACGCCCTCCGGCGCCACGGCGGCGTGCGCCGAGCGGCCCTCGATGGCGATCGTGAACCAGAGCACGCCCACGTGGGCCACGGTGAAGCGTCCCGCCTCGGGTTCGGTCACGATCGCGGCGTCGGCGCGGTAGCGGCGGCTCATGTCGAGCGAGCCGTTGCCGGTGCACTCCTCCTCGATCACGCTCTGCACGATCAGGTCGCCGCGCAGGCGGATGCCGAGGTCGCGCAGCAGCCGCGGCAGGAAGAGGTTGAGCGCGACCCCGCTCTTCATGTCGTGCGCGCCGCGGCCATACATACGCTCGCCCACGATCTCGGCGGCCCAGGGGTCGTGCGTCCAGGCCGAGACCGGCTC
>JBHOQZ010000013.1:0-1729 GCA_042408635.1 Chloroflexota bacterium | reverse complement strand
GGCGAGATCCCGCAGGACGTGCTACGCGACCCTGAGCTCGCCGAAACGCACGAGATGTGCGCTAAGATTGGGGAGTGGCTATGCCGCCGTTAGAGCCGGTTCTGACGCGGGATTTCGACAAGCCCCGGCCCTGGGACATCGACGTCTACGAGGCCGGCGGCGGCTGGCAGGCGTGGCGCAAGGCGCTCACCGAGCTCAAGCCCGACGAAATCACCGACATGGTGAAGCGGGCTGGCCTGCGCGGCCGCGGCGGCGCCGGCTTCCCCACCGGCCTGAAGTGGTCGTTCATCCCCAAGGCGCCGGGACCGAAGTACGTCTGCTGCAATGCCGACGAGAGCGAGCCCGGCACCTTCCACGACCGCTTCCTCATGGAGCTCGCGCCGCACCAGTTGCTCGAGGGCGTGGCGCTGGCCGCCTACGCGATCGGCTGCCACCACGCCTTCATCTACTGCCGGGGCGAGTACATCCTGGCGGGCAACCGACTCGAGCACGCGATCCGGCAGGCCGAGGCGGCCGGGTACCTCGGAAGGAATGTCTTGGGCACCGGCTACGACATGAAGATCACGGTCTTCCGCGGGGCGGGTGCCTACATCTGCGGCGAGGAGACGGCACTGCTCGAAAGCCTCGAGGGCGACCGGCCGATGCCCCGCTCGCGCCCGCCGTTCCCGGCCGTGGTCGGCCTCTACAACGCGCCGACGGTGATCAACAACGCCGAAACGCTCTCGAACGTGCCGCACATCGTCTGGCGCGGCGTCGAGTGGTACCAGTCGATCGGCACGAACCCGAACAACTGGGGGCCCAAGATCTACTCGATCTCGGGCTGCGTCGAGCGACCCGGCAACTACGAGCTGCCGCTCGGCATCCCGATGCGCGAGCTGATCTACGAGCACGCCGGTGGCATCAAGGGCGGCAAGAAGCTCAAGGCGGTCTTGCCCTCCGGCGCGGCCGCGCCGATGATCCCGGCGACGGCGGCCGAGGAAGCGATCATGGACTTCGACTCGATGCCCAAGGTCGGCTCCATGCTCGGCTCGACGGCGGTGATCGTGATGGACGAGGAGGTCTCGATCCCGCACGCCACGCTCAATCTGCTGCGCTTCTTCAACCGCGAGAGCTGCGGCAAATGCACACCCTGCCGCGAGGGCACGCTCTGGCTGGTCAAGACGCTCGAGCGTATCTGCGAGGGCGAGGGGCGCAGTCAGGACCTGGACCTTTTGCTGAGTATCGCCGACGGGATCGGCGGCAAGGTGCTCTGCGCGCTCGGCGACTTCGCCACCTGCCCGATCACCTCGTCGCTCAAGCACTTCCGCCACGAGTACGAGGCGCTGATCACCGAGCGCAGCCGCTTCCCGACCATCCCGCTCGCGCCCGCGGCGGACTAGGCACACGCTGGCCCGCCACGGCGGCGGGCCCGGTGGAGAGGACGCGGCCCGGCCCGCCGTGGAGACCGGGCCGCCGGGCGGAGGCACGCCCACGAGACGACGCAGCGACCAACCCCGGCGCCGGGGCTGTTCGATCCGCACCCTGGAGGGGCCAGGGTGCGCAGGCACCGCTACGATGCTGGTAGTGGTTGCCCCGATAGCTTGCCTGCTCCATGCACGGCAATGACGCTAGAGAGGAAATGGGGGGCAGACCCCGATGTCTGATCTGGTCAATCTGAAGCTCGACGGCTAGCCGGTGGCGGTGCCCAAGGGCACGCTGGTGGTCGATGCCGCCGAGCGGATCGGGATCG
>JBHOQZ010000011.1:0-7698 GCA_042408635.1 Chloroflexota bacterium | reverse complement strand
CCCAGCCGGTGTCGGGTAGGCGGGCTCCTCCGTGTCCGCCCTGGCTGATCAGCCGCTCCAGCTCGGCGATGGTCGACTGCGGCGTCACCAGCGTCTCGTCGACATACACGCCGAGCTCCGCCTCGACCGCCGAGAGCAGCTCGACACGCCCGAGCGAGTCGAGGTTGAGATCGGAGCCGAGGCGGGGATCGCCGCCCAGCCGCTCGGGCGGGATGCTGAACACCTCGACCAGGATCCGCCGCACGCCGCTCAGCGCCGCTTCGACCGTTCGCTCGATGCGCTCACGCTGGGTCGTCGGCTCGCCGCGCTGGAGCTCCGCCAGCCGCTGGAGGACGAGGTTCTTCTTCACCTTGAGGGTGTGCGTGCGCGGGAAGTCGTCGTCGGGCCAGACGGTCCAACCGGTGATCTGCTGATGATCGGCCAGGCGGGCGTTGGCGCCCGCGACGAGGGCGGCAGGGTCGCCACCCTCGGCCAGCAGGAGCACCGCGTGCACCTGGGGGGCGCCGTCGCGCACGAGCCCGACGATCACCCCCTCGACGATCCCCGGCTGCTGGTTCAGCGTCGCCTCGATATCCTCGGGGTAGACGTTCAGCCCGTTGGCGAGCACGATGAGGTCCTTCTTGCGGCCCTTCAGGTAGAGGTAGCCGTCGGGATCGAGGTAGCCGAGGTCGCCCGTGCGGTACCACGCGCCATTGAAGGCGGCTGCGGTCGCCTCGGGGTTGCGCCAGTAGCCGCGCGTGACGTTCGGGCCACGCACCTCGACCTCGCCGTCGGGCGCGATCCGCACCTCGACGCCCGGCAGGGGGCGGCCGACCGAGCCGGGGCGATTGTGCTCGGGCGAGTTGAAGGTGACGACGGGCGAGGCCTCGGTGGTGCCATAGCCCTGCAGGACCGTGACGCCGAGCGCCTCCCAGCGCGCGGCCAGCGCCGGGTCGAGGTAGGCACCGCCCGAGATGCACAGCCAGAGCTTGCCGCCGAGCTGGCCGAGCACCTGGCGGAAGAGGAGGCGCCTCAGGCGCACCGGCAGCCGCGGGGCGATCGCCATAAGGCGCGCCCAGAGCTTCTCCTTGCCCTGGCGCCGCACCTCGCGCTCGATCCCGTTCATGAACATCTGGAGGACCTGCGGGACCAGCACGATGGTGGTGATGGCGTGCTCGGCCATCGTCTTGAAGATGATGCTGGGCTGGCGGCTGACCGGGTAGACGACGTGGGCGCCGCCGTTGAGGGGAACGAGCAGACCACCCGTCTGCTCGAGCATGTGGCTGAGCGGCAGCAGCGAGAGCACGCGGTGGCTCGAGTCGACCGGGAAGACCCGGTGGGCGGCCAGCGTGTTGCTCGTGATGTTCCAGTGGCTGAGCATCACGCCCTTCGGGTCGCCGGTCGTGCCCGAGGTAAAGATGATCTCGGCCAGGTCGTCGGGCGCGCTGGTGGGCGCGGGCGCGGGGCCCGCGACATCGCCCGCCGCCAGCAGCGCGTCGAGGTCGTCGAGCCAGACCCGCGGCGGCGACGTCGGCTCCGCGCCGAGATGGGACCGCAGCTCCTCGGCCACGCGGCCAAGTGCCGAGGGTGGCGCTGGCTCCGCCCGCGCGCCCGGCGTGAAGCGCGAGACCAGCACGAGCCTCGGCTCGGTGCGCGCGCAGACGCGGTCGACGAACTCGGCGGTGCTGCGCACGTCCAGCGGCACGACGACCGCGCCGAGCCGGAGCGCGCCGAAGAACGCCACCACCCAGGCAGGCGAGTTGGGCGCCCAGATGACGATGCGCTCGCCCCGCTCGACCCCGCGAGCGGCGAGGAAGGCGGCGAAACGGGCGGCGTCGCGCTCCAACCGGGCGTAGCTCCAGGTCTGGACGCGCAGGCCTGGCCGGATCGAGAGCGCGGGCAGGCTACCGAAGCGCTCGACCGCGCGGGCGAGCAGCGCAGGCAGCGTGCGTGGCTCGTCGATCGTCGCCGGTGCCGGGGCCGCCCTCTGGCCGACCGTCTCCGCCCTCGTCTCAACCGCCATGCCCCCTCCTCCTCACACCCACGCCGCGCCCACCGTCCGACCGAGTCCGTCCCTGCCCACCGCCGCAGGCGCCAGGTCCGGCACCGCCGGCAGGGATCCGCCGCCACGGCAGCCGCGGGTGGCCGGGACCACCCGCGGAGGCGGCGGGCGGCCTGGCTACCGGTCAATCGAACGAAGTGGCGAGCGCCCGGAGCCGCTCGGGCACCCGCTCGGTTTGCGGGCGGTAATGGCTCAGGCAGAGCGTGGTCGGTTCGAGCGCGGCCAGCTTGCAAATCGAGCGCTTCGCCGCCTCCAGGTCCTCCGAGAAGCGCGCCGCCGGCAGGGTGAGCTCACCGCCGATCACCTGGAGCGCGTCCGCCGCGAACACCCAGCGCCAGGCCGGCTGGAAGAGGGAGATGCTGCCGCGCGTGTGGCCGGGCGAGTGGACCACGCGCATGCCACCGCAGGCCGGGATCAGGTCGCCCTCCTCGAGCGCCCGGTCGACGGGGAGCGGCCGCGGTAGGATGAGCGGCGCCAGCCGCTCGGTGGCCGTGCCGAGTGCGCCGCTGCCGAACGGGTTGGGGTAGGGCGCTTCACCGGCCAGGTAGGGCGCCTCGAGCGCGTGGACCCAGATCTGGGCGCCGGTGGCGGCGCGCAGATCTGCCAAGCCGCCGACGTGATCGGGGTGGTAGTGCGTGACCACGATCCGGCGCACCTCGCGCAGCGAGTGGCCGGTGCGACGGAGGGCGCGGCGGATCGCCCGCAGCGACCCCCGGCTGCCCGCGTCGACGATCGTGACCTCATTCTCCCCCAGCAGGAAGAGCACGCTGGATCCGAGCACCTGCACCTGGCGCACACGTGGACCCACAGCGCGGATCCCGATCATCGCGCGGCGCAAGTGGGAGGCTGCTCGCGCGCCGATCGCCTCCAGCTCCGCCCGCCAGCCCCGCTCGGTCACACTGCCTCCCACCTACGCCGCCCGCGCACCTCCGCCGGGTCCGCGCCCGCGGCCCTGCCCACCCCTCCGGACGCAACCCGCCTGGGCCACCGATCCCGGCACCACCGCGCCTCACGGCCCAGGGGTCCGCAGCGATAGCCGGCAGTGTAGCACGTTGCCGGGTCGGGCAGACCGGCGTACCGCCTCCCGCCGTTCGACCGGGATCGGGCGATCTACCGCCGGTTGGCCGCACGCGGCGGGTCACCGCTCGGCCGGCCCTGCCCGGTTGGGGAGGGTGGGGGCGCCGCGACAAGGCGCGGGCGGCGGCAAGTCTGCCCGGGAACCCGACTGCCGGTCGGGGTGCCGCGCGAGGGATCCGGGGCCGAATCGCTCCTCGCCCGCCGTTAGGCGAGGCAGAAGACCTCGATCGGCTCGGCGCGTCCCCGGAGCGTGACGGTGTGGGCGACGGCGGCGCCCCGAACGTCCTCGATCAGCTCCCAGGTGGTCGCCGAGACGAGCAGTTGGCTGCCCAGCTCCTTGTTGAGCTCCTCGAGGCGCGCCGCGACGTTGACGGTGTCGCCGATCACCGTGTACTCGCGCCGCAGCGGGGTGCCCACTGTGCCGATCAGAGCCGGCCCGCTGTGGACCGCTACGCCGACCCGCAGGGGTGGCAGGCCGTCGCGCTGCTCGTTCAGCTTCCGCACATTCTCCAGGATGCGCTTGGCGGCGGTGACAGCGCGGGCCGCGTGGCCGGGTCCGGTGAAGAAGGCGAGCAGGCCATCGCCGATGTACTTGTCGACGTTGCCACCCTCGGCCGTCACCGCCGGGACAATCGCGGTGAAGTAGCGGTTGAGGTAGGCGATCGCGTTGGCCGGGGTCATCGGCTCGACGAGCGTCGTGTAGCCGCGCATGTCCGCAAAGAGGACGCTCACTACCTCCTCGCGATCGATGTGCTCGGGATCGGCCGCGCGGGTGAGGTCACCGATCAGGGCGGCCGGGACATAGGGCTCGATCAGGCGCTCCTCATGGACCAGGCGCACGAGCACCCGGAGCCGCTGCGCCGCCACCAGCGAGGCGATCCCCACCAGCCCGAGCAGCGCGAGCTGCGGCGCCCAGATGTCGGTCGGCACGTCGAAGGCGCGGTTGGAGAGCACGAGCGAGCTGGCCCCCAGCACCGTCGCCAGGACCACCGCTCGGCGGCTAAGGCGCAGCGATGCCGTGACGATCAGCAGCACCAGCGCGAGCGGCATGATGCGGGTGACGTCGTCGCGCGTCAGCACTGCCTCGAGCGGCGTGCCCCACTCGGGCTGGAGCGCCAGCAGCGGCACGAAGCGCACGAGCAGGAACGTGTCGAGCGCGATCGTGACGTACTTTAGCCAGGGGCGGTAGCCGGCGCGCCAGAGCAATACCCAGACGATCGCCCAGAGGAGTAGACCGCTGCCCACGAGCAGCACGAGTAGCCAGGGGCCACTTGGCGAGCGCTCGAGCCGCGGCACCACGATCAGGGCCGCCAGCAAGAGCCAGAACGCCAGCCGCCCGTAATGAATAAGCTGCTCGTTGCGCAGCTCTGTTTGCTGGACCAGGCGTTCCATCGCGCCCTACGGCCGGGGCTTCGCGATGAGGTAGCGGATCCCGTGCACCGTCTGTCCGTCGATCACGCCGTAGTTGCGCGCGATCGCGTCAAGCATCCGCGGCGGCAGCATGTGAGGGCCGATCACCACGGTGCGGAACTCGCGCCGGTCGAACATCGCGATCAGCGCGTCCCCGCGCCAGCGTCCGGCCGTGTCGAGCTCGACCAGCGTGGTCGGGTTGCCAACGAGGTCGAAGCCGGCGGCGAGCGCGAAATAGCCGTCCTCGGTGTAGACCGGCCCACCGCCTTCCTGCAGCCAGGCGACGATCTCGCCGGCAGCCGGGATGTCGGCGGGGTCGGGCAGCGTGCCGGCGGTGGGGTGGCGCAGGTCGTTGAACGGCAGCGCGACACCCGGCAGGTGGAAATACAGCGCGAGCTGCGCGAGCAGGAGCAGCCGCACACTGCCCTCGCCGCTCAGGCCGCGCAGCCAGGTCAGCGCGACCCCGGCGACGATGGCGAGGGCGGCCAGGAGGTAGAGGAGGTAGCTGCTGCCGGCGCCCCAGATCCCCACGCCGAGGGCGATCCCCGCCCCGCCCAGCAGGCAGAGGCCGGGCAGCCAGGCGACGGGCGCGCGCCAGGTCCGGCGCAGCCAGAGCACGGCGATCAGCACCAGCGGCACGTTGACGAGGAGGAAGCGCCCGTAGAGGTCGGGCAGGTTCACCCAGCGCCACTCGCTGAAGTTGCCGCTGACGAAGTTGAGCGAGAAGGCGCCCGCGCTGCGCCGGTCGAGCCACCAGAGCACCGCGACGCACGCCGCACCGAACAGTGCCCCTGCCGCTGCGCCGACCGCCGGGCGACGCAGCACCGCCCAGCCGATCACCGCGCCCGCGCAGGCGGCCGAGAGCGGTTTCGTCCAGAGCGCACCCACGAGCAGCGGCAGCGCGAGCGCCAACCCGAGCAGGAAGCTCCAATCTGCACCCGATCCGCTTCCCGCCGGCCCGGAGCGCAGCCACCCGAGCGCGCCGCCAACAACTGACGCCGCGCCCGGCCGATAAGCCGTGGCGGGTCGTGGCGCCTGAAGCAGGGGCCGGGGCGTCCGCCACCCGGCCGGCAGACACGCGACCAGCGCGAGCGCAACGAGCCCGGCGGCGAGCGCCGGCAGATCACTCTTGAAGAGGGGGGCCAGGCCATAGGTGTAGGGCGAGGCGAGGAAGAGCAGCGCCGCCAGCGCCGCGCCGGGCCACCAGATCCCACCGATGGTGCGCGCCACGACGACCCCGATGGCGAGCGCCGCCACCAGCGCCGACGCGACGGAGACGGCCCGCCCCACCGTCAGGTCGAGCCCGGTCAGCGGCGCGAGCCGCGCCAGCAGGAGCGGAAAGCCCGGCGGGTAGTTCGACGAGTAAAAGGGATACGCCTCGTTGCTCGTGTAGAGCGGCACCCGGGCCACGGCGCGCTGCGCATCGTGCAGCACGAACCCCTCGCCCTGGTCGTAGGGCAGCGGCCAGGCCACGACGACGGCGGCATACACCAGGAACGCGGCCAGGTAGAGCCCGCCGAGCGCGAGCAGCAGCGCGATCGGCACACGCCGACCGATCCGCTCCAGCCGCGCGCCCCAGCCCCGTGGCTCGCCCACCGCCTCCAGACACGCGGCCGCACCATCGACGGCCCTGCCGGCCGACAGAGGCTCGCCGGGCGTGACGCAGCGCGCGCTCGCCGGGCCAGCGATCGGCGAGGTAGCAGCGTCGGCGCGGTCTTCGCAGGATCTGGCTGTGGTCTTGGTCGACACGGCTTTCCCCATGGGGGTCCTGGCGTAGCTGGCACGGCCGCGGCTATGATAGCCGATCCGGCACGCGGGTCCGGCGCGGGTCGTGCCGGCGCAGGCCCACCGACCGCACGGTCGCGCCGGGTTGCGCACCTCGATCTCAACGGCCCCGGCCACGACCCGGCCCGGCTACGCGATGTGAACAGGGAAGCGGCGGCACGTTGGGCCGATCAGCGCCGCAGTTGAACGAGCAGTGCGCCCGCTGCGGCGAGCGCCGGATCGGCGGCACTCCCCAGCGTCAGCGGCTCGCCCGGCGCGACCGAGGCGAGCAGCGCCACGATCGGTGGCGTGCCGGTGAAGAGCAGGCTGACGGTGACCGCCGGGGGCACGGGCGAGGCCCACGAACTGGGCACCCTGGGTAGGCTGTCGTAGAGGCGGCCGAGCGTGGCGAGCCCGGCCCAGTCCGGGCGCGTCTGGCGCCGGAGCGACAGAGGGCCCGCCGGAACCCTAGCTGCACTTCGGTCAGCCTCACTGCAGGCTACCGCACTCGAGGCGCCTGGTCAATCGACCGGTGTATCGGCTCCCGCCCGCCCCGGCACCCCCACCATCCGCAGAGGCAGGACGGCTGGTCCGGCGCACTCAGTTGCCCTGCCAGCGGCCGCGGTGGATGACGGAGGTGGGGTCGCGCCAGCCGCGCCGGAGCGAGGGGGAGGGCTCGTCGGGCAGCGGGTAGCCAAGCGCGATCGCCCCGATTGGGTGGTACGCCTCGGGCACATCGAACGCCGCCCGGAAACCATCGATATCCGTGATGCCGAAGAACAGCGCGCCCAGCCCGGCGTCGACCGCCGTGAGCAGGATCAGCATGGCGGCGAAGCCGGTGTCGATGTGCCAGTAGGGCGTCGGCCACCGGCGCTCGTCGCGGTCGGTCCAGCCCTTGTCGCTCTCCGCGTAGCGGTCGAGGTACGCCTGCTTGTGCGAGAGGGGGACGACGATGACGGGCGCGCGCAGCACCCCCGGCCAGCGCTGCCGGGCCGAGGTCGGCGCCTGCGACGACGCCCAGAAGCGACCCGTCTCCTCGGGCCCCTCGAGCACGAGGAACGCCCAGCCCTGGCTGAAGCCGGCCGAGGGTGCCCGCAGAGCGTTGGCAAGGATGCGGTCGAGCACCTCAGGCGGGATCGGCCGATCCTCGAAGTTGCGTACCATCCGCCGTCGGCGGACGACCTCCTGAAACTCCACCGTGCCTCCTCCTGACGCGGCTCGCCAGCGCGCGGCGTGACGCACCGATCAGCGCCGGGCGCCGCCGCTGGGTGATCGACCACCCCCGAACGGGCACGGCACCCCGGTCCGCCGCGACTCTACCGTCGCCCCCGTCCGGCCGCAAGGCCAGGCACGTGCCATCTCCAGCCGCCCGAAGCGCGCCGATCACCGTCGCTCACGACACCGAA
>JBHOQZ010000008.1:0-2687 GCA_042408635.1 Chloroflexota bacterium | reverse complement strand
TGCCCGCACCGGCGAGCCCGGCGGCGCCCTTCCCCTCGGCCGCCGAGGTGGAGCAGGCCGCCGCCACGCTGGCAGCGGCGCTCCACGGCTACGATGCGGCGGGTGATCTCGAGGCGGCGCGCGTCGCGCTCGAGCCGGCGCTGAGCGCGACCGCCCGCGCCAACCCCGGCTACGTCGAGCAGCTCGTGGCGATCCCGCGCAGCCAGGAATTGCGCTCGCTGCGCTCGACGGTCGAGGCCCGCGGCGCCTTCGCGCCGGAGCAGGTCTGGGTCAACGTCAGCTCGACCTACCGCACGCCCGGCGGCGCGGAGGCGACGATCCCCTGGAGCTTCACGCTTGTGCGCGAGGACGGGCGCTGGCTGATCCAGAGCGCTCAACGGTTGGGCGGCTGGTAGGTGGCTGGGTGCCACCACCCTGTGTAGCCATGGCGACAGACCGGCGGCACCGCGCGGTGGTACCCTACAGCACGGCTGCGGCGTGTGAGCCGCCCGCGCAAGTAGGTAAAGGGAGACATCGATGAGCGATCGCCCCACCCAGGTGAGCCGGGACGACATCGACGCGTTCGTCGGCAAGCTGCAGACGTTCTACAACGAGAGCCTCGACCCCCGCGAGCGCGTCGTCATGACCTACATCCTCGACCAGGCCCGCGCCGCCACCACCGGCGACGTGCAGGGCTTCGAGGGCGGCCAGGGCGGCGGCGACCTCCACGACTTCTCGTGGCTCCAGACGATCCAGATCCAGGCCACCACGCCCCAGCCCTTCAACGTCGACGAGCACCGCCTCGGCGGCAACCAGAGCAACCGCTAAGCGGCTCAACCGGCCGCGGCCGCGGGTGCGTTCGGCGCCCCGGCCCGCCTCTGCCTCGGCCGCCACGGACGCCCCGACAGCGCCTCCCCCGGCTCATCGCCGCTGGGAGGCGCTGCTGCTGATGGTGCCTGGTCGCGCCGCCGGTGCAGCCGACGCGCCCGCGTTGCCGGCGCGGCCACTGCCATCTACACTGCCCGCGTGGACCACTCACCGCCGACCGAGTCTGAGCGGGCGAGCCTGCGCGCGCAGGCGCGGGCGCTCCTGGCCGCGAACCGCCGCCGGGGCGTCTCCGACTGGGCGGGGCGCGCCTACGACTTCGTCTGCCCCTCCAACAGCCACTACCCCTTCCAGTGGCTCTGGGACTCCTGCTTCCACGCGATCGCGCTGGCGGCGCTGGGCGAGCGCGGGCGCGCCGAGGGGGAGATCCGCTGTCTCCTCCAGGCGGTCCGCGACGACGGCTTCCTACCCCACATCCTCTTCTGGGAGCCGAACGCGCGCGTGGCGGCGACCTACAACATCGCCTACGCCCCCCACGGCTACACCACCGCCACGATCCAGCCGCCCATCCTCGGCCTGGCGCTCGAGGCGATCGACCGGGCCGGCGGGCGCGCCTTCGTCCGCGAGGTGCTGCCGACAGTGCTGCGCGTCTACCGCTGGCTGGCGCGCCACCGCGACCCCGACGGCGACGGGCTGATCGCCATCCTCCAGCCCGACGAGTCCGGCTGCGACGCCAGCCCGAAGTACGACCGCGCCATGGGGATCGGCACGCGCTACCCGGTGACCGACCCGGGCCTCGGCCGGGCGATGGCCGACCTCTTCGCGCGCTACCGCGACCCGGCCACCGGCGCCCGCCACCCGGACGACCGCGCGCTCCTGGCGCTCCCCGACGCCTTCGTCTGCGAGGACGTGCTCGTCAACAGCCTCTACGCCTGGAGCCTGCGCGCGCTCGCCCGCCTGAGCGACGACGCGGCCGAGCGCGCCGAGCTGGCCGCCTGGGCGGCGGGCGTCGAGGCGGCCATCGAGTCGAAGTGCTGGGACGAGGCGCGCGGCGCCTACTTCGACCTCATCGGCCACGCCGAGGCGCCCAGCCGCGTGCTCACGATCTCCAGCCTCCTGCCGCTCGTGCTCGAGGGGATCGCCCCGGCGCGCGCCCGGCGGCTGATCGCGCACCTGACCGACCCGGCCACCTTCTGGCTGCCCTGGCCGGTGCCCTCGGTGGCGGCCGACGAGCCCGCGTTCGACCCCGCCTACCGCACCGGCATGATCTGGCGCGGGCCGACCTGGATCAACACCAACTGGATGCTCTGGCACGGGCTGCGCCGGTGGGGACGCGACGACCTGGCCGCGATCATCGCCGAGCGCAGCGCCCGCCTCGTCCTGCGCGGCGGCTTCCGCGAGTTCTTCAACCCCTACACGGGCGAGCCCTACGGCGCGGTCGGCTTCGGCTGGACCACGCTCGTCGTGGCCATGCTCGAGCCGTAGCGCGCGGAACGTCACACCCCTGGGCTCGACGCGTGCGCCAGCGCGCGCCGCTCTGTCGAACATGTTGCGGTGAATCGACACGCTGTATCTTGTCGTGTGGCGCCAGAATCGGTAGTATGCGGCCGTCGCAAAACCCGGACGCTGAGGGAATGTCAAGGAGCGCGCACCAGCGCGCGCGAGGTCAGCGTGAAAGCTCGTGAGAGCCGCCGCATCGTCCAGTTGGGGCTGGTGCTCTGCCTCAGCCTCGTGCTGCTGGGTGACGCCCTCCTGCCGACCCTGGTCGCGCCCACGGCCGGCTCGCCGGCGGCTGCGGTGCAGGCCCAGCCGCTTGCCACGCCGACGCCCCCGGAGACCGCCGATCCCGCTGCCCCGCCGTCGGGCGCCCCACCCGAACCGAC
>JBHOQZ010000007.1:0-3645 GCA_042408635.1 Chloroflexota bacterium | reverse complement strand
TCGCCGACTCAGTTGCCCATGACGAGGCCGCCGTCGATGTTGAGCGCCTGACCGGTCATATAGTCGGAGTCGCGGCTGGCGAGGAAGAGGACGGTGCCGACGACGTCCTCGGGGGTCTCGGGGCGGCCGAGCGGGATGCCCTGGATGCGCCGCTTCCAGGCCTCGCCGCGCTCCCAGCCGTGGATGGCGGTGATGTCCTCGTCGAGCTTGCGCCAGAGCGGCGTGTCGACCACGCCGGGGCAGATGCAGTTCGAGGTGATGCCGTGCGGCGCCAGCGCCTGGGCGGCGGTGCGCGTGATGCTCACCACCCCTGCCTTGGTGGCCGAGTAGTGGGCGGTGAAGAGCTGACCGCCCCGGTAGGCCGCGATCGAGGCGGTCTGGATCAGCTTGCCGCGCAGCTCGCTGCCCGGCATTGGGGATTGCTCGAGCATGCGCCGGGCGACGGTTTGCATGACGAAGAACACCGCCTTCAGGTTCACCGCGAACATGCGGTCCCACTCGGCCTCGGTGATCTCGAGGATGGGCCGGGCCTCGCCGATGCCGGCGTTGTTGAACAGCACGTCGAGCCGACCGTACCGCTCATAAGCGGTCGCGACCATGCGGTCGACGTCCTCCCGGCGCGTGACGTCCACCTGGACGCCGACGCCGCCGAGCTCGCGCGCCAGCGCCTCCACGCCCGCGCCGTTCAGGTCGGCCAGCACCAGCCGGGCGCCCTCGGCCGCCATGCCGCGCGCGCAGGCGGCGCCGATGCCGCTGGCCGCCCCTGTGATGAGCACCGATCGTCCCTCAAGCCGACCCGCCATTGTCGATCTCTCCTTCCGTGCAATTTTCGCCGTGCTCGGCTAACGGGGCGGGCCCCGCCGGGCAGGCCCCGCCGGACCGGCGGTGCCGCGCTACTCGAATGCGACCACGCGCAGGGGAAAGGCGTCCAGACCCCGGACTGGGATGGGGAGCGCGCAGACGAAGACGCGCCGCCCCGCCACCTGATCGAGGTTGGCGAGGTTTTCGATGAATGGGATGTCGTGCCCGAGCAGCACGAGATGGCAGTCGAGGTGGCCGGGCGTGCGCGGCCCCTCGAGGCCGGGCAGGTCCGTGCCCACCAGCTTCACCCCGCGCTCGACCAGGTACGCCATCGCCTCGGCCAACAGGCTCGGCCGACGCGCGTACTCGGGCGTCTCCAGCCGGCCGGCGAAGCCGGTGAGCAAGAAGACGATGTCGCCCGAGCGCACACCACTCGCCGCTTCCGCCAGCCGCGCCAGCTCGGCCGCGCCGACCGTGCTCTCGAGCGGGAGCTCGCGCATGTCGAGCACGACCGCCTCCCCGATCAACTGCTCGAGCGGGAGGCTGCCCAGATCGCGCCCGCCCTCGAAGCAGTGGTACGGCGCCTCGATGTGGGTGCCGATGTGGCTGATCGTGGCGACGCGATGCATGATGTACCAGGGGTGGTCGACCGGCACGTGGTCGGTGATCGCCTCGGTGCGCCCGCGCTCGAGGCTGAACGGCCGGGCACCCTGCCCCGGCACGATCGGCAGCGTCAGGTCGACGATGCGTCGGTAGCTCCGCACGGCTTCGATCCTCCCACCCCGTCCACGCGGCCGGTTTCGTGTCGGCCCGACCATGGCGCGCCCGTCCCTCTCGGCCCCGCCCGGCAAGCGTAGAGCCACGCCGGTGCGCTGTCAATCGCACTGGCCGGGCGTGAGCGTGGCCGGCCGGCACGACGGCATACGCCGCCGTCCGCCGTCTGGTACGATCCCGGCGGGAAACACGTGGGAGGAGGCGAGAGGCCATGGCCGGCGCTCTCTCGGCGGCGGAGATCGAGTTTCTGCGGAAGGTCGACAGCCCCACTATCGCCAACGCCATCGAGCCATTCGGGGTGCGCGACCGCACCGTCGGCTTTATCGGCGGCAGCGTGCGCTGCATGTTCCCCGAACTGGGCGTGATGGTCGGCCAGGCGCTGACCGTGACCGCGACGAGCGTGGCCGGTCCGGTGGCCGGCCGCGCCGGCTACTGGCGCATGTGGGAGAGGCTGGAGGCGCTCGGCGGCCCGTCCGTCGTCGTTGTCAAGGACATCAGCGGCCGGCCGACGCGGTGCGCCTACTTCGGCGAGGTGATGGCGACGCTGGCGACCCGCCTGGGCGCGGTCGGCGTCGTCTCCGACGGCGGGCTGCGCGACCTGGCCGAGGTGCGCGCCCTCGGGCTGCACTACTTCGCGCCCTACGCTGTCGTCTCCCACGGCAACTTCGACATCGTCGAGGTCGGGGTGCCGGTCGAGCTCGACGGCGAGACGATCCGCACCGGCGACATCCTCCACGGCGACGCCAACGGCATCGTCGTGGTGCCGCGCGATGTGCTGGCGGGTCTGCCCGAGGCGGTCGAGCGGGTGCGGGCGAGCGAGCGGGCGATGATGGACTACATCCGCAGCCCCGAGTTCTCCGTGGCGGGCTTCCGCGCCCGCGCCGGCTATTAGCCACGTCAACCAACGGCGGCGGGGCAGGCAGAGCCGGCGCGGGGCGTGCTGCCGCCTGGGGTCCGCCGCGCTCCCGCCGCTATCTCATCGACGGTGGCGGGGGCACTACCGTCAGGCTGACCCAGCCCACTGGAGGAATTCGTTGACCGTCATCGACTGGCTGCTCGACTCGGATCCGTCGATCCGCTGGCAGGTGCTGCGGGACCTGACCGGTGCGCCTGCGACGGAGGTTGCGGCTGAACGCGCGCGGGTCGCCACCGAGGGCGTGGGCGTGCGGCTGCTCGCCCAGCAGGCGCCCGACGGTCGCTGGGGCGGCGCGGCGTGGAACCGCGGCTGGACCTCTACGATGCACGTCCTGGTGCTGCTGCGCGACCTGGGCCTCGACCCTGCGAGCGAGCCGGCGCGGCGCGCGGTGGGCCGCGTGCGTGACCGCGTGACCTGGCAGGGTGATCCAGCATATGACGGCCGGCCCTTCTTCGCCGGCGAGGTGGAGCCCTGCATCAACGGACAGGTGGCCGCGGTCGGCGCCTACTTCGGCCAGGAAGTGGGAGTCATCGTCGATCGGCTGCTCGGTGAGCAGTTGCCCGACGGCGGCTGGAACTGCGAGGCCGCCAACGGATCGATGCGGTCGTCGTTCAACACCACGATCTGCGTGCTGGAGGCCTTGCTCGAAGTCGAACTGGCCGGCGGGGGCACCCGTGAGGTGACCGAGGCGAGCCGGCGCGGGCAGGCGTACCTCCTCGAGCGCCGCCTCTGCCGTCGACGCTCGACCGGCGAGGTGATCGAGCAGGATCGCAAGGGCGGCGCCGCCTGGACGCACTTCGCCTTCCCCACCTGGTGGCACTACGACGTGCTGCGCGGGCTGGACTACTTGCGCCGCGCCGGCATCGCGCCCGACGAGCGCGTGGCCGAGGCGATCGACCTGGTCGCCTCCAAGCGCGACCGCAATGGCCGCTGGCCGCTCGAGACCCGGTACCCCGGCCCGATGCCGGTCGAGATCGACGAGGGCGAGGGCCGGCCGAGCCGGTGGATCACCCTGCGCGCCCTGCGCGTGCTCCGCTGGTACGAGCGGCCCGATTCGAAGCAGACGACGCCCCGATCGGGGCAGGGGAGCGCGCCGGCCGGCTGACGGCAACGGCCGCGCTTCGCTTGGGCTGTTCACCGGCGACCGAGGTGGC
>JBHOQZ010000005.1:0-2378 GCA_042408635.1 Chloroflexota bacterium | reverse complement strand
CTCGGGGAGCTCGAGGTGGGCCGGTTCGAGGACGTGCGCCGCGGCCAGCAGCCCGACCCGCCGCGTGGCAGCAAGCGTGACGAGGCCCGCACCGCTGCGGACGGCGGCACTCGAGGTGAGCGCGGCGGCGCCCGGGTAGTCGGCCGAGCCGGCGACGATGGCCGCGCGCCCGAACGTGCCCTTGTTCGCGGAGAGCGGCCGCGCCGGCAGCAGCGCGGCGACCCAGGCGTCGTCGAGCAACCGCAGCGGGATGTCGTCGGCCAGCCCCTCGGGCAGCCCGATCGGCAGCGTGAGGAGGCGACCTGTGAGCTCGGCCGCGGGGAAGCGCAGCAGGCCGAGCTTGGCGGCCCCGAGCATCAGCGTCGTGCCCGCCGGCAGCGTGGCCGGGTCGGCCGTGCCGGCATCGGCGTCCACGCCCGAGGGGGTGTCGAGGGCAACGATCCGATCGCGCGGCACCGCGCGGCGGACCTCCTGCAGGAGTCGGCGCAGCGGCTCGGCGAAGGCGCGGAGGTGGCCGATGCCGAACAGCGCGTCCAGCAGGACGGGTCGCGCATCGAGGAGGCGGCCGAGGCTTTTGGGCTCGGCCTGGGCGTCGAGGCTGTCGACCCCGGCGGCCCGCGCCTCCGCCAGGGGAGCGTCCGGTTCGCGCCGGCGGCTCCAGAGCGCCGCCGAGACCTGCCAGCCGCGCCGGGCCAGCTCGGCCGAGGCGACCAAGCCGTCACCACCGTTGTTGCCGGGACCGACCAGGCAGAGGAGGCGGCGCGGCGGCGCGGGGAAGGCCGCGTCGATCCAGTGGGCGACGGCGCGCCCGGCGTTGGCCATCAAGGCGGGCTCCGACACGCCCCGCTCGACCGCCGCCCGCTCGAGTTCGCGCATCTGCGCCACCGTGACGACGGCGCGCGTGCCGGCCGGCTCGCGCCACGGGCTCACGTCGCGCCTCCCCCGCCCGCGGCCGTTCTGCCGCCGAGCGCCACCGCGGCTGGCCCGGTCGACACGCTACTCACAACGCTGTTTCCTGTTCCAGGTGGTAGGCGACGACCGAGGCCACCGCGTAGTCGCGCGCGTGGCTGAGCGAGACGTCCCAGGCGTTGAGACCGGCCCGCGCTGCCAGGTAGCGCGCCTCGCCGTGGAGGTGGAGGATGGGGCGGCCGTCGGCGTCGTTCAGCACTTCGATGTCGTGCCAGCGCACGTTGTCGATCCCCTGCCCCAGGGCTTTGGCCGCCGCCTCCTTGGCCGCGAAGCGCGCCGCCAGCGAGGCCACGCGGCCACGGCAGCACCGGGCCTCGGCCGGCGTAAAGACACGGGCGAGGAATCGCTCGCCGTGACGGGCGATGGCCGCAGCGATCCGCTCGACCTCGATGATATCGATGCCGACGCGCACCCGCATCGACTTCCCCTCCGCGGCTGGCCGTGGTGTGCGTCGCTGCCCTCCCCATGACGTCAGGCGGCGCCGCGGTCGGCCGCCGCCCCGCCTCGAGCCTGAGCAGGGCACGGCCGCCCCACCTCGAGCATACTAGCTCCAGAGGCGCGCGGCGAGCGCCTCGGCCCGGGCACCTCCGCGGGAGCCGCCTCGGTCCAGGGCGAGCAGGTCTTGCCGCGCGGACTCTCGAGACGCCCCCCGACAAGCTTCGGGTGGGCTCCGGTCAGTCGGTCGCGCAGACAGGCGCCTGGTGGGCACGATCGGCGATGCCGCCGGCCTGGGCCAGCAGAGGCAGTCCGCGCTCCGGGTTCAGACGCGGGCCTCGCGGCGCTGGGTCGCGACGTAGGCGCGCTCGAGCAGCTTAACGCCCTCCTCGACCCGTCCCTGGCCGACCAGGAGGCGCCCGTAGCTGAAGTAGGCGTCCGAGAGATCCTTGCTGACGGCGTGATCAGCGCCTTCCATGAGCTTGATCGCCTCGGCGTAGAGCCGGGCGGCCTCCTCGGACTCGTTGCGGGCGTAAGCGATCCGGGCCAGCATCGCCAGCGCCTGCCCGCGCACGGCCGGCGACTCCTGCCGCTCGGCGATCGCGACGCCGCGCCGGGCGGTGGTGGCCGCCGCCTCGAGCCTGCCCGCCTCCAACTGGTGGGCTGCCAGCGCGTTGACCGACTGGGCCGCCTGGTGGTAGGCGCCGGCGATCTCGGCCAGGTCGACGGCGCAGCTCAGCGCGCGCTCGGCGCGCGCTTCCTCACCTGCGCGCTGGCGAACCAGGGCGATCTCCTGCCAGGCGAGCGCACTCAGGCGGATGTGTTCGAGGAGCTTCGCCCAGATCAGCCGCGTCGACCACGGGCCGCTCTGCGCCTGGCCGGCGCTCGCGCTGCCGATCCGCTGCCGATAGAGGAAGCCAAGCGTTTCGATCAGACTACCGGGCAGGTCGGGTTCGACCTCGTCCGCGAGGCTG
>JBHOQZ010000002.1:0-1078 GCA_042408635.1 Chloroflexota bacterium | reverse complement strand
GAACTGCCCGGCCGGATCGCGGATCACGCGGTGCACGCCGAAGAACGTGCGCTCCTGGTAGAGCGTGGTGATGTAGCTGCCGGCGAACCAGGCTCCCGCGACGAGCAGCACCGCCACACCGAGGCCGAAGCGCAGCGGTCGCCCGAGCAGCCCGAAGGCGAGCACGACCAGCGCCGGCAGCACGACCACCGCCGCCAACACGAGCGGGCCGGGGGGCAGGTCGAGCCGCCGCACGGCGAACAGCGCGACCGCCAGCACGGCGGCGAGCGCCAGCGGCTGGAGAATGTCAGCGCCCGGAACGAACCGGTCCAGTCGGAGCGCCCCCCCGCCCCCCCAAGGCTGGGGGGAGGGGGCGCCCCCGACCCCCCGAGACGGGGTGGGGGCGCCGGCGGCGGGGGGGGAGGCGGTGGCGGTGCGCTCGTGGCGGCGGCGCCCCCCGGTCGCGGCGGCAACGCCGCGCACCGGCAGCGCGAAGCACAGGAGCACGAGGGCGATCGAGTACTCCCAGTCGCTGGGGAAGAGGAGCGGGGCGACAAGGCCGTTGAAGATGCCGCCGAGCGCCCCGCCGACGGAGAGCCAGAGGTAGAACTCGGTCAGGTGCTCTGGCGCCGGCCGATCCGCGGCCAGCTCGCCATGGCAGACCATCGCCGCGACGAAGAACGTCGCCAGGTGCACGGCGAGGATCGGCAGGATGGGGCTGCTGATCTGGAGCACCAGGCCAACGACGGTCAGGACCAGCAGGATCGGCAACAGCCGTACCATCGCCGCGTGCGGCAGCCATGGCGGCTGAGCGAAGGTGGCGATGAACGTCGTCAGGTAGAGCGCGAGCGGGATCACCCAGAACAGCGGGATCGGCGCCACGTAGATCGACATGTAGAGCGTGACGCCGAGCATCAGGCTCGAAGGGACGAACGCCAGGAACAGCCAGCGGAGGCGTCGGCGCCAGCCGGGCGGTGCCTCCACCGCGACCGCGCCAGCACTCCGACGCTGCCGTTCCCGGTCCGGCCGGGCGGAACCGTCGGCGCCCGCGCGCGTTGCTCGCGCGGCGTCGGGCGGCGAGGCGACCGGCGCGCTCGCC
>JBHOQZ010001083.1:0-1253 GCA_042408635.1 Chloroflexota bacterium | reverse complement strand
CGTGATCGCCGCCTCGATCTTCGCCGGCGGTGCGCTGCCCTTCGCGCTCGGCGATGCCCCGGCGGAGGGCGTTCCGGTCGCGAGCCGCCTCTCGCTCGGCGCGGTTGGTCCCAGGCCGGCGCCCACGGCCGCTCCGGCGGCCACCGCAGCGGCTCCTGCGCCCACCCCGGCCGGGCGCGGCGGGGGCGAGCCGCTCGGGCGGAGGCGCGAGCCGGTCTGGTACGAGGTGAAGCCGGGAGACACGCTCGCCTCGATCGCGGCCGACTACGGCCTCGATGTCAACACGCTCGTGACCACCAACAAGCTCGACGAGAACCCCGACCGCATCCACCCGGGCGAGCGCATCCTGATCCTGCCAGTGATCGGCGCGCTGCACAAGGTGCGCGAGGGAGACACGATCCGCGCGATCGCGGCGGCCTACGAGGTCGATCCGAAGGTCATCGTCGACCTCAATGGGGTAACCGACGCCGACATCCTCCAGGTGGGCCAGGAGCTGGTCATCCCGGGTGCCCGGAGCAGCCTCGACCTCAACCTGGAGCGGGCCGACCTGACGCACAGCGTCGGGGAGGAGGGCTTGCTGCGCAACGAGCGCCAGGAGCTGGTGCTGGAGGCTCCCGAGCGCCCGGTGCCGACCGCGCGCCCGGCTCCGGGTGACCGCCTCCAGTTCATCTGGCCGGCCGCCGGCCCCATCACCACGCGCTTCCGCGAGGCGGGCCTGGGCTACAGCGCCTTCGGCCATACCGGCATCGACATCGCCAATCGCGAGGGGAGCGTGGTGCGGGCCGCCGAGGCGGGCAAGGTGGTCACGGCGGTGAAGCTGCGCAACAGCTACGGTTGGTACATCGTGCTCGATCACCGCGGCGGCTACCAGACCCTCTACGGGCACCTGAGCGGCTTCCTAGTGGGGCTGGGCGACGAGGTCGAGCGAGGTCAGCCGATCGGCCTGATGGGGGACACCGGCTACAGCTTCGGCCCCCACCTGCACTTCGAAATCCGCCGCTCGGGCAACGGCTTCCTCAACCCGCTCGATTTCCTCGACTGATCTGGGCACCCCTGGCGGCGGTCGTAGCCGCCTGCCACGCGTGGCGCCGGGCGTCCCGCAGGTCTGACGATCGCGCGCTGCTGGGGGGTCAGGCGGCGCGGGAGCGGGCCGACCGCAACCGCCGTGGGGCCAGCAGCCGCGCCTTCAGCCGCTTGCGGTGGCGCCGGCAGGCGTCGAGCACCGCCGCGCCATCCGGCCGCGCGATCGGCGC
>JBHOQZ010001082.1:0-7577 GCA_042408635.1 Chloroflexota bacterium | reverse complement strand
GCCTGAAGCTCCTGGCCGAGGTGCAGCGCGTCATCTGGGAGGACGCGCCCTTCCTCTACCTGTTCAACCGCGTCGCGGCGCTCGGCCACAGTCGCAAGATCAGCGGCTTCGTCTCGCTGCCGATCGGCACCGTCTTCGTCGACCGCGTCGTCAAGTCGGCCTAGCCGGGGGCACGGGGCGGCACGGCACGTGGACGGAGGGGAGCGGTGCGGGCCTACGTGATTCGGCGGCTGCTCTGGACGATCCCCGTCCTCTTGGGGGTGACGCTGCTCGTCTTCGTCATCCTGGCGCTGGTGCCCGGCGACGCCGCCTCGCTGCTCGCCGGCACCGACGCCACTGGGCAGGACATCGAGGGCATCCGGCGCACCCTCGGGCTCGACCGGCCCCTGCCGGTCCAGTACGCCGCCTTCGTCGCCGGCGCTGTTCAAGGCGATCTCGGCCGCTCGTTCCGCACCAAGCGGCCGGTCGTCGACGAAATCTGCGACCGCCTCGGCCCGACGGTCGAGTTGGCGGCGGCGGCCCTCCTCTTCGCGCTCGCCGTCGGCTTCTTCGTCGGCATCGTCTCGGCGGTGCGGCAGTACAGCCTGATCGACTACGCCGCCACCGTGCTGGCCCTGATCGGCGTCTCGATGCCGATCTTCTGGCTCGGGCTGCTCCTGATGCTCTTTTTCTCCGTCCAGCTCGGCTGGCTGCCCACCACCGGCAACGGCACGCCGCAGCAACTCGTGCTGCCCGCGATCACGCTCGGCTCGGCCTCGGCCGCGATCATCGCGCGGATGACGCGCTCGTCCTTGCTCGAGGTGCTGCGCCAGGAGTACATCCAGACGGCGCGCGCCAAGGGGCTGCACGAGCGCGCCGTGATCCTGCGCCACGCCCTGCGCAACGCCATGATCCCGACGGTGACAGCCGTCGGCCTCCAGTTCGGCTATCTGCTGGGCGGCTCGGTGCTGACCGAGACGGTCTTTGCCCGCGCCGGGCTGGGCACCCTGCTCGTGGACGCGATCCGCGCCCGCGACTACCCGGTCGTGCAGGGGACGATCCTGCTGCTGGCCGCGGCGTTCGTGCTCGTCAACCTCGCGGTCGACCTCAGCTACGCCTGGCTCGACCCGCGGATCCGCTATGAGTGACACCGTGCCCGCCGGCATGGGCGGCGCCCGGGCGAGGCCGGGGGCCACCCACGCGACGGCGGGGTGGACGGGCGCGACTGCCGGGGCGCTGCCCTACTGGCGACTCGTGCTGGCGCAGTTCGTGCGCCACCGCACCGCGGTCGTGGGCAGCCTGGTGCTCGCCCTGTTCATCATCCTCGCGGTCCTGGGCCCCGCGATCGCGCCGCACGACCCGACCCGGATGGCGCTCAACCGCGTGCTGCGCCCGCCCTCGCTCGAGTTCCCGCTCGGCACGGATGAGCTCGGGCGCGACCTCCTCAGCCGGATCATCGTCGGCGCGCGCATCACGCTGCTGATCACCTTCGCCGCCGTCGCCATCAGCCTCGGCACGGGCACGCTGACGGGGCTAGTTGCGGGCTACTATGGCCGCGCTGTCGACACGCTGCTGATGCGGCTGATGGACGTGCTGCTGGCGATGCCCGGCTTTCTCCTCGCGATCGCGATCGTGGCGTCGCTCGGGCCGGGCGAGCGCAGCGTCATCATCGCGGTCGGCATCTACTCGATCCCCGCTTTCGCGCGCCTGGCGCGGGGCTCGACGCTGAGCGTGCGCGCGGCCGAGTATGTGCAGGCGGGCCGGGCGCTGGGCGCGACCAACGCCCGCCTCATGGCGCGCCACGTCCTGCCCAACATCGTTGCGCCGCTGCTGGTGATGACGTCGCTGCGCATGGCGACCGCGATCCTGACCGTCTCGGGGCTGTCGTTCCTCGGGCTCGGGCCGCAGCCGCCCACGCCGGAGTGGGGCGCCATGCTCTCGGTCGGCCGCAACCACATCACCAGCCACCCGGCGCTCGTGATCGTGCCCGGCCTCGCCATCCTGCTCGTCACGCTCAGCTTCAACCTGGTCGGGGACGGCCTGCGCGACGCGCTCGACCCGCGCCTGCGCCGCTGATCCCGCCCGCCGACCGCGCCGGCGCACGCCGGGCTAGCGCACGCCACACGGACGCGCCGGCCCCGCCCCGACGCCAGGCCCACGCCCCGGCGGCACTGCCCGGGCCCGGCCCGCGCTCGACGGGAACTGTGGCGCGCCGAATGCGGTCTTCATGGACGTGATGCACTATCGAGTCGACGCCTGGTGCCCGCTCTGCAAAGGGCGCATCCGCGCCCGCGACGACGAGGCGCGCAAGGTCTGCCCGCTCTGCGGGGCACTCCTCGACGTGCTGCCGCAGCCGAGCGGCACCCCGGCGCGCCATATGGGCGAGGCCATGGACGAGGTGCGCTTCTCGCTCCAGCCGGCCGCCCTCGAGCGTGCGCTGACCACGCTACGCGAGCGCTACGAGGCGCGCTGCATCGCGCTCGACGAGACGCTGCGCATGGCGCGCATCCGCCGGGTGTGGCTCATCGTCGCGGCCACCCTCTGCCTCGGCGGCCTGCTGGCGATGGTCTACCCGGCGCTGGGCGGACCCGGCGCCGGCGGCATTGGCCGGCTCGGGCTGGCGCTCTTCTTCATGGGTGGGCTTGCCATGCTCGGGCGCCTCGGCGCGGGTGCCTGGCACGCCGGTTACCCCGGCAGCGAGGAGGACTACGAGCGGCGCGCCGACGAGCGCTACGCCGAGCGCACCCAGCGGGCGCTGCGCGACGAGATCGCCCGCCGCGAGCGCGTGCTGGCCGCCCTGCGCCAGGGGAGCGATTTCTAGCCTGGGTCGGGCGTGTTCACTGCCACGTCCCACCTGTGGATAAGCCGACTCGACCGGTGGATAACCCGTCGGGCACGTGGAAAACGCCGGCCGCGGGGACGGCGCGGCAGTGGATGCTTGGGGAAAACGTTGACGCCTCATTGACGCTCGTCCACTGCCCGCGGTCGGGACTGCCCGGGCAGTGGAGGCCGTTTCCACTGCCCGGGCGCGTCAAAGCGCCGTCAACAACGGGGCGTTTCCACTGTTTCCACACCGTCCACGGTCCTACTACCCCTACGGCGATTCCCATCAACAACTCATCAAGAGTCTGAGGGGGCTACGGGAGCAGGGCCTTGACGAACGCCTCGGGGTCGAACTCGGCCAGGTCGTCCACCTTCTCGCCGGTGCCGACGAACTTGATCGGGATGCCGAGTTCCTTGGCGATGGCGAATGCCATACCACCCTTGGAGGTGCCGTCGAGCTTGGTCAGGACGATGCCGGTCACCTCGACGGCGTCGGTGAAGTGCTTGGCCTGGTTGAGTGCGTTCTGCCCGGTGGTGGCGTCGAGCACGAGCAGCACCTCGTGCGGCCCGTCGGGGATCTGGCGCTGGATGATGCGCCGGATCTTGCGCAGCTCCTCCATGAGGTTGAACTTGGTGTGGAGCCGGCCGGCGGTGTCGATCAGGAGCACGCGGGTCTCGCGGTTGACGGCGGCCTGGACGGCGTCGAAGACGACGGCGCCCGGGTCGGAGTTCGGCTGATGCGCGATCACGGGCACGTTCACGCGCTCCGCCCAGATCTTGAGCTGCTCGATCGCGCCGGCGCGGAAGGTGTCGGCCGCAGCCACGGTCACGGTGAAGCCGCTCTCCTTGATCCACTTGGCGAGCTTGGCGATCGTGGTCGTCTTGCCGGTGCCGTTGACGCCCACGACGAGGATGATGCTGGGCCCGCCCTCGGGCACGAGCAGGCCCTCATCCCACCCCTCGACCTTGAGGATCCTGACCATCTCCTGGCGCAGGATCTCCTTGGCCGCCTGGGCGTCGCGTATGCGCTCGTCGCGGACGCGCTCGCGCAGGCGCTCGACCAGGTCGAGCGAGACGTCGACGCCCATGTCGCCCTGGATCATGGTCGCCTCGAGCTCTTCGTACAGCTCCTCGTCGATCTCCCGCCGGTCGAACACCTCGGCGACCTGGCTGAAGACCGTTTCCTGCGTCTTGGTGAGGCTCTGCGTCAGCTTGCTGACGCTCTCGGTAATCTTCTTGAAGCGGTCAAAGATCGACACGTCCCATCACACCCCAGCGCGCTCGAATCCCCTCATTATAGGTCAAGCGGCGCCGGTGCGATCGCCCGGGGCAAGGCCACGCGGGGATCAATCCCCGCGCTCAGGTTACGAAGCCGGCTGAAGCCGGCTCACGAGGACGCGTCCCAGCCCCCGCAGGGGGCTTCGCACCCTCAGCCCGGGGGTTCACCCCCGCGCGGCCGGGCGGACGCGGCGGGATCGCAGCCCGCAAGCGGCGACCCGGCGGGCTGCAGCGCGCCGATTGCATCCCCCCGTAATTCCACAATCTCCATAGCCCCAGGGCGGCGGCATGGGAGGCAAGCCTCACCCACAATGGTGGAGACCCCTGGCGGGCAGTGCGCTGGAGGCGTGCGCTCAGCCCGAGCGGCCGTCTGGTCAGGGGTTAGAGCGCGCCAAGCCGGCGCAGGATGGCGACCTCGTCGGGCAGTGGGTCCTGCCAGAGCCAGGCGGGGTCGAGCGCGAAGCCGGGCGCGACGGTGGAGTGGTAGAGGCCGTTGCGCGGCGCGATCGGCTCATGGCGGCCCGCCGCGCTCAGGCGGTAGGGCTGGAGGACCTCCTGTAGCGGGTCGACGATCCAGTACTCCGTGATGCCGGCCGCCTCGTAGTCGGCGTACTTCTGCCGCCAGTCGCGCTCGACGCTGTCGGGCGAGACGATCTCGATGACGAGGTCGGGCGGACCGTCGAGGGAGCCGGGGCGCAGCCGGTGCGCGTTGGTGCGGGCCACGAAGAGCAGGCGGATGACCTCTCTGTTCCGCCACTCGGCCCGCGTTTCGCCGGTGCACCAGGCGAGGAACTCCTCCTCGCTCAGGCGCGGCTGGGGGAGGGGTTTGAGCTGGAACAGCGGCTCCTCGGGGGCGTAGTCGCTGGCGGGTCTGGCGGAGCGTTCGCGACTCGGCGTCAGGCTGGTCTCCTGCGGCGCGGGGCACGGGATACTGCGGCCGCGGGATCGCGGCCGCCGGCTGCTGTTGCCATTGTACCGGGGCGGGCGGCCTACGCGGGGCCGTGTGCCGGAGGCGGGCTACGAGGGGCCGCGCCAGCCGGGGATGCCGCGCTCGTACTGGTGCGGCCAGGGGATTTCGACGCCGAGGCGCAGCGCCGCGTGGAGCGGGAAGTAGGGGTTGCGCAGCTCCTCGCGGGCGAGGGCGACGAGGTCGGCCTGCCCCTCGCGGATGATGGTATCGGCCTGCTCGGGGGTGGTGATGAGCCCGACAGCCGCGACCGGGATGCCCACCTCGCGCCGGATGCGGACGGCGTTGGGCACCTGGTAGCCGGGGCCGACCGGCACCTGCTGCTGGGGCACGGCGCCGCCGGAGGAGCAGTCGATGAGGTCGACGCCGAGCGGCGCGAGCCGGCGACAGAGCGCGATCGATGCCTCGACGTCCCAACCGCCCTCGACCCAATCGGTGGTCGAGATGCGCACAAAGAGCGGGTAGCGCTCGGGCCAGCGCGCGCGGACCGCCTCGACGACCTCGAGGAGTAGCCGGCAGCGGCGCTCGAACGACCCACCGTAGGCGTCGTCGCGGTGGTTGGTGAGCGGGGAGAGGAACTCGTGGAGCAGGTAGCCGTGCGCGGCGTGCAGCTCGACCACCTCGAAGCCGGCGGCCTCGGCGCGCACCGCCGCCTCGGCGAAGGCGCGCACGATCCCGGCGATCTCCTCGACGGTCACCGCGTGCGGGGGCGGGTCGTCCGGGTCGAGCGGCAGGCCGGAGGCGGAGCGGGGGATCCAGCCGCCGTCCTCGGGCGGGATGAGCCGGCGCAGCTCCCACGGGCGCGAGCGGGAGGCTTTGCGGCCGGCGTGGGCGAGCTGGATGGCGGGGACGGCGCCGTGCTCGCGGATGAAGCGGGTGATGCGCGCGAGCATGTCGACGTGGCGGTCGTCCCAGATGCCCAGGTCATGGGGGGAGATGCGCCCCTCGGGCTCGACGGCGGTGGCCTCGGAGCAGACGAGCCCGGCGCCGCCGACGGCGCGCGAGCCGAGGTGGACGAGGTGCCAGTCGTTGGCGAAGCCGTCGACCGACGAGTACTGGCACATCGGCGAGACCATGATGCGGTTGCGCAGGCTCACCTCGCGCAGCGTGAGCGGCGTGAACAGATCGGGCATAGGGTGCAAACTCCTCTTCAGGCGAGCAGCGCAATCAAGCGGTCAACGTGCTCGGCAGCGGGGGCGTGCTCGGGCGGCCTGCCGTCGGGGCCGAGCGCGCGGGCGATGTGCGGCGGGATGCCCTCGAAGGGGGGCCGGTCGGGGTCGCGCAGGCTCTCCCAGACGCCGGGGCGGTCGAGCGCATCGGAGAAGGCGGCCAGCAGGATCGCCCAGCAGCGGGCGACGGTGAGCGGGTGGTAGCCGCCGCCCCCGAAGGCGGCGATCCGGCCGCCGCAGAGCTCGTGGGCGAGGGTGTGGAGCGTGGTGGCGATGGAGCGGTAGGTGTCGGCGGTGAGCCAGAGGCCGACCAGCGGGTCGGCGAAGTGACCGTCGGTGCCGTACTGGAGCAAGATGAACTCGGGGCGGTAGGCGCGCAGGCGCGGCACGACGATCGCCTCGAAGGCGCGTCGGTAGGCGGCGTCCCCGGTGCGGCGCAGGAGCGGGACGTTGAGGGTGTAGCCGGCGCCGGCGCCCCGCCCGGTCTCCTCGAGCGCGCCGGTGCGCGGATAGAAGCGGCCGTCGTACTGGTGAAGCGAGATGGTCAGGATCGGCTCGTCGTAGAGGAGCGCCTGGGTGCCGTCCCCGTGGTGGCCATCGACGTCGACGACCGCGATGCGGCGCAGGCCGAACTCGCGCTGGAGGGCGCGCACGGCGATGACGAGGTCGTTGAAGACGCAGAAGCCGCCGGCGCGGTCGCGCTGGGCGTGGTGGAGGCCGCCGGAGGGGTTGAAGGCGTGGTCGGCCGCGCCTTGCATGACCAGGCGCACCGCCTGGAGGGAGGCGCCGACCGCCACGGTGGCGCGCCGCCAGACGCCGGGGTAGGCGGGGGTGTCGCCGTAGTCGAGGAAGCCGGTGCCCTCGGCGTCCTTGCGGCGCACGTGCTCGAGGTAGGCGGGGGTGTGGACGGTGAGCAGGTCGGCCTCGGTGGCGGGGTCGGGCCGCAGCCGCCGGACGGCGCCGCCGAACCAGCCGAGCCGCTCGATGAGCTCGCGGCCGAGCCGGTAGCGCTGCCAGGAGTTCTGCACGCGCGAGAAGCCGCGCCCGTCGTAGAGCTCGTGGTAGAGGAAGGCGACGGTCGGGGCCGGGTACCCCACCCGCTGCGGCTGATACCCGGCGACTGGGTGCCCAGCCTCCGGGTACCCGGCCGGGGCGAGGCGCTCGGCGGTCGATTCGCTCACCCGATCATCGTAGCGAGCAGGCGCGCCTGCCGTCAACGCCGGGGGCACGGAACGTGCCCGAACCCATCGCGAGAATGGCGGCACCATGTTAACGTGATCCCTGAGAGGGCTGAACGGAGAACGGAGAAGGGACCAGGGAAGCCGTTCCAGATCTTGCCGACGGAGACGCGGTTCTACGAC
>JBHOQZ010001081.1:0-1486 GCA_042408635.1 Chloroflexota bacterium | reverse complement strand
CCGCCGCAGCACCACGCGCGCGGCGATGCGCGGGTGGAACAGCGCCGTCGGCGGCGCGACGAGGTGCGCCACCTGCAGGAAAGCGCGCCCCACTCGCCGATCGCGGAGCGCCGCACGGTGGACCCCGGCGACATAGGCGTTGATCAGCCGGGTGGTGGCCGTGCGGGGTCCGGTCGCCGCCGGGTAGCGCAGGTCCTCCCCGACCGCCAGCAGCCAGGGCACAGCCACGACCTTGCCCTGCCGCGCGAAGAAGCGGCGGACGTCGCGCGCGCCCGGCTCGCCCAGCCAGGCGCCGAGCGCCTCCGCCTCGAGCGCAGCCACGGTCATCCCCTGGCCGTAGACCGGGTTGAAGCTGCACACCGCGTCGCCGACCGCGATGAAGCCCCCGGGCAGCCGGCTGAGCTGTTCGAAGTAGCGCCGCCGGCTGGCGGGGAAGGTGTGGACGACCGGCTCGCTCAGCGGCTCGGCGCGGGCGATCACGGCCGCCACGTCGGGCACGGGCAGGCTGCGGGCGAAGTCGAGGAAGCCGGGCGCGTCCTGCGGCGGCCGCTCCCCCAGGTAGCCGGCCAGCGTCACGATCCAGCGGTCCCCCTCGATGGGGAAGGCGCCGCCGGCACGGCGCTCGCGGGGCGGCTCGGGCAGGACGAAGCAGGCGATCATCTCGTCCGGGCGACGGCGGTAGAGCCGCGAGGCGTAGGTGATGTCGATCCTCACCTGCACCTCGGGTGGGACGGCGTAGCCGAGCCCGTCGAGCCATCTCGGCGCCTGGGAGCCGCGGCCGGTCGCGTCGACCACCAGGTCCGCCGGCAGGCGCTCCCCGGTGCCACTGGCCCGGCAGCGCACGATGGCGCCCTCGACCCGGCCGCGAGCCGCGTCGGCGGCCAGCCCCTCGACGTCGTAGCCGAGGCGGTGGGTCAGGTTGGGCAGGGCGAGCACGCGGCGGCGCACCTCACTCTCCAGGAACGGACGGCTGACGTAGACGCCCTCGAGCCCGCTGGCGAAGTTCGCCTTGTAGCCGCCGAAGTGGTACCACCGGATGGCCTGGCCGGGGTCGCCCACCAGCGCCCCGCCCGCCACGAGCGCCGCGCGTAGATCGGGGAAGAGCCGGGCCATGATCTGGAAGCCGCGCGCCAGCAGGACGTGCACGTGCCGCCCCTGCGGCACGCCCCGGCGCGGCGCGGCGCCGCCGTCCAGCGGGTCGCGCTCCACCAGCGTGACCCGCGCGAAATGCTCGCTCAGCACCTGCGCGGCCAGTAGTCCCGCCATGCTGCCGCCTAGGACGACGGCGTGCTGTTTCCCCGCCCGCATGCCCGCTGCGCCTCCTCGCCTTGGCCCTGGCACTGGTCTGCCGGCCGCCCCGGCTGCCACGCCGCGCCGCGATACGCCGGCGACGTCCGCCCCGGGATCGAGTCGCCCCGGCGCCCGCACGACCCCTCGTTGTCGCCGCGTTCCGGCGGCTATGATACACCCGCCGCACGCGGCCGGC
>JBHOQZ010001080.1:0-1266 GCA_042408635.1 Chloroflexota bacterium | reverse complement strand
GCCGGTGCTCAGCGTCGAGATCGTGTTGTACACGAGCTGCCAGGTGTCGCTGAAGCCGACGAACGGACCGGCCAGCAACCAGACCAGCGTGACCAGGATCGCCGCCCCAAACGCCCAGGGCGTGCCGATCGCGTGCGCGCTTCGCTCCGCGAATCGACGGAACCACTCGTTCACCGAGAACCTCCTCCGGGTCTTAGGCGCGGCAGCCGCGCTTGAGATTGCCCCCGATACTCCCCCGCATGCAGAGATAATGCCAGAGCGCCGCACGCCGGCTCGCTTGCCCACGCGCCGCGCGCGGGTCGCCCGCAATCGGTTTGAAGCAGGGCCGGCCATCACCTACGATGAGGCGGGGCCGCCCGTGCGCCGATCGCCGGGCCGGCCATGCGGAGGGAGGGCTACCAGCACCATGGCAGAGCGGACGACGGCACCCTACGGCTCGTGGCGGTCGCCGATCACACCCGACCTGATCGTCACCGACGCCGTCGACGTGCGCCGCGCGCGGATCTGGCTCGACGGATCGGACACCTCCTGGGACGAGATGCGCCCCTCGGAGGGCGGCCGCTACGTCATCGTGCTCCGCGCCGCCGACGGCAGTCTGCGCGACCTGACGCCGGCGGGCTTCAACGCGCGCACGCGCGTCCACGAGTACGGCGGTGGCGCCTACGCCGTCGCGGACGGCACGGTCTGGTTCGCCAACTTCGTCGATCAGCGGCTCTACCGCCAGGACCCGGGCGCGGCGCCCCTGCCGATCACGCCCGCCGTCGATCTGCGCTACGCCGACGCCTGCGTCGACCCAGCCCGCGCGCGGCTGATCCTGGTGCGCGAGGACCACACCGTCCCCGGTCGCGAGGCGGTCAACACGCTGGTGTCGCTGCCCTTCGACGGCGATGCCGAGGGCGGCCGCGTGATCGTCTCCGGCAACGACTTCTACTCGACGCCGCGCCTCAGCCCCGACGGCACGCAGCTCGCCTGGCAGACCTGGAACCACCCGAACATGCCCTGGGACGGCTCGGAGATCTGGGTCGCCCCTGTAGCGCCCGATGGGACGCTCGGCGAGCCCCGCCTCGTGGCGGGCGCCAGGGACGAGTCGACGTTCCAGCCGACCTGGTCCCCCGACGGCACGCTCTACTTCGTCTCCGATCGCTCGGGCTGGTGGAACCTCTACCGCTGGCGCGACGGCCGGATCGAGCCGGTCTTCCAGGGCGCGGTCGAGCTCGGGCAACCTCAGTGGACGTTCGGCGTGGCGACCTACGGCTTCGCCTCGCC
>JBHOQZ010001079.1:0-1018 GCA_042408635.1 Chloroflexota bacterium | reverse complement strand
ACCCCGCGTGGCCGCGCGTTGACGTCGTGCGCGCCGTCGACCGCGCCCGCTTCGAGCGGCTGCTCGTCGACCTCCTCGAATGAGCTTCTCCCCGACATCGCTCCCGACCGATGGAGGCTGTCGAGCAACGCCTCGCTCGGTTAGTCCATCGAGTAGAATGGTGCTGAGACGCGATGGTGAGGCGTGCGCATGCGAGAGCCACGGATCTGCATCGTCGGCGGCGTCACACAGGTTGCACCCACGCCGCCGGCCGCTTCCGGTTCCCACCCGGGGACGACCGCCGTCGACTCGCCCACCGATGAGGCGCCTCTCTGGCTGCGGGCGGGCGGACCGGGCGCGGTGCAGGCGGTCGTGGCCGCCCGCCTCGGCGCTTCAGTCCAGCTCGTCGGCGCGACGTCGCTTGGGGAGCCGCCTGACGAGCTGATCGAGAGCCTTCGGCGCGAGGGTGTGGACTGCTCTCGCTTGCAGCGCACGCACGGCCAGTCGGCCCCGTTCGACGCCAGCCCCGAGCCGGGTGCGCGGGCGAGCCGATCCGAGCTACCGGTGACGCTGACCAGAGAAGGCGATGCGACCGTCGCGGTGTCACAGCCGTCGGACGGCGCGGCGGGCCTGCCGCCCTGGCTAGCGGGGGCGAAGCACGCCCTGGAGATGGCCGACTGCGCCTTGCCCGCCTGCGATCTGGCGCCGCCGGAGCTGGCCGCGGTGCTGCGCCTGGCGCGCGAGTGCGGCCCGCGCGTCGTCTGGCGGGCTGGCGCCGCCCCCATTCCGGCTCATCTGCTGCGGCTGGTCGACGTGCTTGTGCTCGACTCAGCCGCGGCCGCGGCCCTGAGCGGCGTGGATCCCGACGATATCGCCCGCTCGACGGCTGGCCTGCACGCGCTCGGCCCGCCCATGGTGATCGTGACCCGCTCAGGCGGCGGCGCGCTCGTAAGTGCCGCGGAGGGCAGCCAGTCGATCGGCGCGCGCCACCCGATTGTCGGGGACAGCACCCTGCGCGCCGACATCTTCCTGGCGGCGC
>JBHOQZ010001077.1:0-2074 GCA_042408635.1 Chloroflexota bacterium | reverse complement strand
GAGCGAGCGCATGGAGGTCGCCGTCACCTGCCCGAGCCCGCCCGCGTTCGAGACGGCGGCGCAGAGCTCGGCGTAGGCGAGGTAGGCGAGGCCGCCCTGGACGATCGGATAGCGGATGCCGAGCAGGTCGGTCAGGCGCGTGCGCATGCGTGCTCGTACCTCCTCAGTTCTGGCCGGT
Organism: Chloroflexota bacterium; assembly: GCA_042408635.1. Lineage (GTDB taxonomy): Bacteria > Chloroflexota > UBA6077 > FW602-bin22 > JBHOQZ01 > JBHOQZ01. The sequence continues at coordinate 1,896 of JBHOQZ010001077.1, read as the reverse complement.
GGAGCGGGCCCGCGGGCGGGGCGGTCGACGGCGCCGCCTCAGCCGCGCGGGCTGTGGGTGGTCGGGGGCGTGCCCGGGTTGAGCGAGAAGTGCGTGTGCTGCGCTAGCCAGCGGTCCCCGACGCGGCGGAAGACGACGGTCGCCCGGCCGGGCCGCGGGAACGGGTTGCCGTCGCGGTCGAAGCCGGTCGACGTCCACGGGGCGACGCCCCAGGCGAGGTTGCCGTCGGCGCCGCCGTGGAGCTGGTCCAGCCGAAAGGCGAAGTCGCGGATGTTGCCCCAGATGCCCTGCCACTGGTGGCGGACGAGGTTGTCGAGCCCGCTCACCACGTCGGCGCGGGTGCCGAAGGCGACCGCGTCTTCGACGAAGTAGCTGCGTCCGCGCTCGAAGTCGACCGCGCGCACACACGCCTCGAACTCCTCGAACCAGCGCCGAATCTCGGGCGGCGCCGGCGGGCCTGTCTCTCGATCAGTCGTCACGCTCAACCTCCGGTCGGCTGCCGGGTCACGCAGTTCTCGGGCGGCGCCGCTCAGCGGCCCAGGATGGCGGCCAGGCGGTGCAGGTCGATGTTGCCGCCTGAGACGATGCAGGCCACGTTGCCGCGCCCGGCCCGCCCCGCCAGCGCCACCGCGACGGCCGCGGCGCCCGCGCCCTCGGCCACCACGCGGTTGCGCTCGACCAGCAGCCGGATGGCGTCCTCGATCTCTGCCTCGCTCACCGCCTCGGCGGCGTCGACCAGGCCGCGGGCGATCTGCCACATCCGGGGGAAGACGCTCTTGCCAGCGATGCCATCCGCGATCGAGGGCTGGTAGGCGACCTCGGTGGCTGCGCCCGCGCGCAGGGAGGCGGAGAGCGGCGCGCCGTGCGCCGCCTCGGCCGCGATGATGCGCACCTCGGGCCGGACCTGCCTGAGCACGCCCGCGATGCCGCCGAGCAGCCCGCCGCCCCCGAACGGGATGACGACGGTGTCGAGCTCGGGCAGGTCCTCGATCAGCTCGAGGGCGATCGTGGCGTTGCCCATCATCACCAGGTCGTCGTCGAAGGCGTGGACGAACTCGCCCGCCACGCCGGGGAACGTGCGATCCTCGAACGTCTGCCACCAGCGGTCGAAGTCGACCGGGATGATGCGCCCGCCCAGCCGCTCGATCGCCGCCAGCTTGGTTCGGGGTGCCGTGTCGGGCACGATCACGGTGCAGGGCACGCCGAGCTGGCGCGCCGCGTAGGCGAGGCCCTGGGCCATGTTGCCCGCGCTGGCGGTGAGAACGCCACCGGCGACCCGCTCGGCGGGGAGGCGACGCATGGCGTGGTAGGCGCCGCGCAGCTTGAACGACCCGATCGGCTGGAGGTTCTCCAGCTTGAGCCAGATGCGGGTCTCGGCGAGGTGCGGCGTCTCGGCGTGCAGCCGCACCAGCGGAGTGCGGTAGGCCGCCTCGGCGACGATCGGTCGCGCCGCCTCCACCTCCGCCAGGGGCAGCCGCCACGTTCCGGTACTGCCTGTCGCCATCGCGCTCACCTCCTCGCCCGCGATCGGCGCCGTCGCGCGGGGCGCCAGAGGGTATAGTACAGGAAAGGCGTGGAATCACACGCGACGAGGAGGGCGCCGTGCTGCGCAGCATCGACCACATCGTCATCCTGGTCAGGGATCTGGCCACCGCCTCGGCGGACTACGAGCGGCTGGGCTTCACCGTCACACCCGGCGGCGAGCACGTGGGCGGCGCGACGCACAACGCCCTCATCTCGTTCGCCGACGGCACGTATTTCGAGCTGATCGCCTTCAAGAACCCGGACGCGCCGTCGCAGCACCGCTGGCACACGATGCTGGCGCGCGGCGAGGGCCTCGTCGACTTCTGCCTGCTCACGGACAGCGGCCTGGCGGCCGAGGTCGAGGCGATGCGG
>JBHOQZ010001075.1:0-1428 GCA_042408635.1 Chloroflexota bacterium | reverse complement strand
CAACTGCTGCCCCTCGGCCACCGCCGCGCGCCTGGCGATCCACCGCAACACGCTCGCCTACCGCCTCGACAAGAGCGCCCACCTCACCGGGCTCGATCCGCGGCGGTTCGACGACGCGGTCCAGATCCGCCTGGCGCTGCTGCTCCGCTCGCTTGGTCATCGTCGCGACTAATTGTGCTTTTGCACAACAGCATCACGCGTCGGTCGCGGAACCTTTGGGCAAATGCCCAATGTGTCACCACGATTGAAATTGTACGCTTTGACATAGTGGGGGCCAACGCCCGGTCGATCCCGTGGAGGTGATCGCTTGTCCAGGAGCCGCGTGCGCCTCGCGCACACCGCCGTGGCGCGGCCGTGGGTCGATCTCGGCGACGCCGTCATCGTCGACGCGCTCGTGCAGCGGCGCGCGGCGCTCGGCCAGGCGATCGACCGCCTCATGAGGCGCTCGGCCGACCTGGCCGAGGCGGCTACCCGCCTGGTCACGACCCTCCAGGCCGGGCACAAGGTGCTCGTGGCGGGCAACGGCGGCAGCGCCGCCGAGGCGCAGCATTTCGCCGCCGAGCTGGTCGGCCGCTTCAAGCGCGAGCGCGCCCCCTACGCCGTGCTCTCGCTCGCCACCGACACAGCCGTGCTGACCGCGGTCGCCAACGACTACGGCTACGCCGACGTCTTCGCGCGCCAGGTGCGCGCGCTGGGCGCGCCGGGCGACCTGCTCGTCGCCTTCAGCACCAGCGGCGAGTCGGAGAACCTGGTGCGGGCGGCCGCCGCGGCGCGCGAACGCGGCGTGGCGGTGCTGGCGATCACCGGCGACCGACCCTCGCGGCTCGGGCGGCAGGCGGACGTGACGATCCGCGCCCCCGCCACCGACACCGCGATCGTGCAGGAGATCCACATGACGGTGACGCATATCCTCTGCGACATCGCGGAGGCGACGCTCGCGGCGGAGGGCGACGAGTGAGCGCCCGGCCCACCGATCGCGTCGGACCGAACGGCCCCGGCGGACGGGTCTCCGGCGGCGGGCCGCGGCCACCCGTGGGCCAGTCGGCGGCGGGTCGGCCGGCGGTCTTCCTCGACCGCGACGGCACGCTCGTCCACCCGCGCCACTACCCCGCCCGCCCGGAGGAGCTGGTGCTCTACGACGGGCTGGGGCCGGGGCTCGGCCGGCTGGCCGCGGCCAGATTCGCGCTAGTGGTGATCACCAACCAGTCGGGGCTCGCCCGCGGGCTGTTCACACCGCGCGATCTCGAGGTGATGCACGACCACCTGTGTGCCGAGCTGGCGGCGCTCGGCGTGCAGCTCGACGGCATCTACCACTGCCCGCACCACCCTGAGGGGGTCGTCCCCGAGCTGGCGATCCGCTGCGGCTGCCGCAAGCCGCAGCCCGGCCTGCTCCGGCGCGCCGCCGTCGACCTGGACCTGGACCTCGCC
>JBHOQZ010001073.1:0-1343 GCA_042408635.1 Chloroflexota bacterium | reverse complement strand
CCGCCGCCCTCCCGGCCGCTCGGCCGACGCCGGGCTCACGATCACCGTTGGTGGCGCCGCCGGCTGCACCACCACGGTCGGCGGCGGGGTGGTCACCGCCACCATGGGTGTCGGCTCGGCCGCCGTCTCGACCGGGTCGGCCGGGTGCAGGAAGTGGCTCAGGATCACCTGGATCGCGCCGGCGACTGGCACCGCCAGGAAGGCGCCCGGCAGCCCCCAGAGCGCGGCCCCGACCAGGATCCCGAGCAGCACCGTCAGCGGGCTGATGCCCACGGTGTGGCCCATGATGCGCGGCACGAGGATGTTGCCCTCGATCTGCTGGACGCCGATGGCGAAGACGAGCACCAGGAGCGCCTTGCCTGGATCGACTGCCAGCGTGATGACGACGGCCGGCGCGAAGGCGAGGAACGGCCCGAGCACCGGGATGATCTCAAGCAGGCCGGCGGCCAGCGCCAGCACGATCGGGTTGGGCACGCCGATCAGCCAGAAGCCGAGGAACGCCATGATCCCGACCGCGAGCATGATGAGGAGCTGCCCGCGCACCCAGCCGCCGAGCTTCTCCTCGACCTCGGTCCAGATCAGGTTGACCTCGCGGGCACGGTGGCGCGGCACCAGCCGCAGCAGCCCGCGCTTGATCATCGGCCGCTCGACGATCCAGTAGAAGGCGAGCACGAACACCGTCAGGAAGCTGATGATGCCGTGGGCCGCCGTCGCACCGACCTCGACGATCTGCTCGTCGGGCGGCGTCGGCGGGTTGTGGAGCGACGCCTCGGCGCGTCCGATCGCGTCCAGCGCCGCGTTGCGCGCCGCCGGCGGCAACTCCTCGGCCAGCGGACGCAGCCCGGCGACCCGGTTGGGCAGGCTCTGGGTGAAGGCGGCCCCCTGCTGCACCAGGCTGGGCGTCAGCAGGAACGCGGGCAGGCCGATCGCCAGGATCACCGCCGTGTAGACGACGAGCGTGCCGGTGCCGCGCGTGAACGGACCGCGCCGCAGGCGGTTGACCAGCGGCTCGATGGCGGTGGCAAACAGGATCGCCAGGAAGAGCAGGAACAGCACCTCAGCGATGCGCGTTACCAGCCAGAGGCCGAGCCCCAGCCCGATCAGCACCAGGCCGGCCCGCGTCACCTCGCGCATCGGCAGTCTGACCGTCACGACCGGCGGCGCGACGCCCTCGACCGGCGGCGCGGCCCGGTCACCCGCGTTCCCCTCGCCTGGTTGTGCCACCCCCGCCTCCCCTCACCCGGCACGCCACCTCGGGCAAACGGCGTAGAATCCCAGATGCAATCGCCGTGCCAGGGCAGCCGGGCAACCGACGGGCTGGTCGACCCGGGCCACCCCGCTCC
>JBHOQZ010001070.1:0-1177 GCA_042408635.1 Chloroflexota bacterium | reverse complement strand
CCGATCCCGGGTGTGAGCCTCTCGGAGCCTGCGGCGTTCTACTACGCCGCGCTGCCGTTCCTCCTCTTCGGCTTCTGGCTCGCCTACCGAATCGTCCACTCGCCGTTCGGGCACGTGCTGGTGGCGCTGCGCGACAATGAGGCGCGCGCCCAGGCACTCGGCTACCCGACCCAGCGCTACAAGCTGCTCGGGTTCGTGCTCTCGGCCACGCTGGCCGGGCTGGCCGGCTCGATCCAGGCGATCGGCCACGGTTTCATCGCGCTCGAGAGCGTCCACTGGTCGGCGTCGGGCAACGTGGTGGTGATGACGATCCTGGGCGGGATCGGCACGCTCTGGGGACCGATCGTGGGCGCGGCATTCGTGCTGCTGCTGCGCGACTGGCTCTCGACCTCGCCGCTAGCGGAGGGGCCCGGCGTCGTCACCGGCATCATCTTCGTGCTGGTGGTGCTGAGCTTCCGCCGCGGCATCTGGGGCACCGCCCAGCGCTGGCTGCAGAGCCGCCAGCCGGCAACGCCGCCGCGTCAAGCACCTGCCGGCGCACCGCAGCCCGAGGGCGCCGCACGCGCCTCCGCCCGCCCCGAGGCCGACTGACCAGGCGTCTGAACGCCCCACGCGCGTGGGCGGCTGATGGAGGCCGCGGCCGTCCGGGTGGTTCGTTGCGGTTGGCGAGTTGCAGCCTGCGCGCGGGAACGACGGCCGGCTGATGGAAGTTGCCGATTTAACGCGGGAGCACGGTCAGGGGCTGAAGATCGTTGCGGACGTCATCCGGAAACGCCCAGCCCAGCCCGCACGGGGATCAATTTCCGCGCTCAGGCTGCGAAGCCCCACCCGCCGGGTACCCGCTTGCGGGTGGGGGACCCGGCGCGCTGCAGCCCCTCGAACCCATTCCCCGCGCTAATTCCGCAACTTCCATCAGCCGGCCGACCGCCTCCCCGCGTGAATTCCGCCACTTCCATCACCCCCGGGCGGCCGGGCGGCTGGAACGCCGCGGCTACTGAGGCTCGTCGTCGGGCAGCGGCACGTCGGGCAGCGGGCGGCAGACCTCGACGACCCGGCAGGTGAAGCCGGGCAGCAAGGGGGACTCGAGCGCGTCGTCGGCGTAGAGCGTCGCGGCCAGGTACAGGTGCGCCTCGGCACGCCGGTAGACCTGCACGCTGATCAGGCGCACGTCGACGAT
>JBHOQZ010001068.1:0-3566 GCA_042408635.1 Chloroflexota bacterium | reverse complement strand
CCGCCGCCGCGCCCACCCGCACCGCCCGCCGGCTCGCGCCGACGCGGCCTCGGGCTGCTCGCCGAGGTGCTGGTCGACGCTGCGCGCCGTGGCACGCCCTCACCGGCGGAGGCGGTAGCAGAGGGGGGATCGCCTCCGGCGCCACTGCGGGGCCGCGCCGCCTTCGTGGCCGGCTGGCTCGACGGGCGCGCCGTCGAGCGGATCGAAGCGTATCTGCCGGAGGCCGGCACGATCGTCGTGCTCGGCGGCGATCACCTCACGGTGCGGCTCTTCAGCCTGAAGGCGCCGCGCCGCCGCGTCATCGTTCGCCCACTCCGGGCCGGCTCCCTGGTGGTGGAGCGTGACCTGCCAGCTCTCAGCGGCACGCTTGCCGCGGCGCCACGCCGGCATGTCGAGTCGGGTAGGACGGCGACCCCGCCCCGCTCGGCCGACCGGGCAGGGCGAGGCCCCAGCACCGCGTCCGGCCCGCTTGAACCGGTCGGGGAGGTGGGTGTTGCCGCTCTTGTCCTACTCCATGTGTTGCGCGCGCTGCCGGACGAGGCAGCGGCCGACCTGCTGGCCCGATGCCACGCCGCGCTCGCACCGGGGGGGCGACTCGTTGTGCTTGAGCGCGATGTCCGGCCCCGCTGGAAATACGCGCTGGCGCTCGCCGCCGCCGGCATCGCCCGGCTCGGCGCAGGCGCCGACGGGTCGGGGCACGGGCCGGCCCGGCCCCGACCGACCGCGACCTGGGCCGAGCTGGTGCAGCGGGCTGGTTTCGCACCGCAGATCGTACCGATCGACGGACCCGGTCTCACGCCCCAGACGCTGATCGTGGGGTACCGCGAGGCGTGAGGTCGCCGGGCGATCTCCCGGTCGATGCGCCGCGACGGCTCCTCAGCCTCAAGGCCGGCGCGCTCGGCGATGGGCTGGTGGCGGCTCCGGCACTCTGGCAGCTCCGGCAGCAGCACCGCGCGGCGCGCGTCGTCTGGTACGGCAACCCGGCCGCCGGCAACCTCTTCGTCGCCGGCGGCCTGGTGGACGAGTCGCTCCCGCTCGACGACCTGTCGCTGCTGCCCCTGTTCGGACCGCCCGGCGCGCCCCCGCGCCCGCCGCGTGGCGCCGGCCCACCGCCCTGGGCAGGAGCGGACGGCGCGATCATCTGGCTCTCGGCCCGAGGCGAGGGCGAGACGGTGGCGGCGAACCTGCGCGCCGCCCTCGCGGCCGACCACCGGGCCGATCCCACCCGCAACCAGCCAGGCCCGCCGCGAAAGCCGTCAGGCAGCGGACTCGCCGCCGAGCGCCTCGCCGGTCCGGCCGGCAACGCACTCGGCAAGCCGGGTCGTGCTGCGCCGACACCCGTGGGGGGCAGGCGCCCGCTCCCAGGGCGGGTCACGCGCCTCGATCCGCTCCCGCCCACGCCCGACGTCTCCGTCGTCGACTGGCTCGTGCACACGCTCGTGGCGGGTGGCTGGCTGGTCGAGCAGCTTGCACCGTGGCCCCCGCGCCTCCTCAGCCCGCGCCCGGAGGCGGTGCGCGACCTCCGGCCGTGGCTCGCCGACCGGAACCTGGAGCAGCAGCCTTATGTCGTGCTCCATCCCGGCAGCGGAGGGACAGCGAAGCGCTGGCCGGTCGAGGGGTTCGCCGCACTGGCACGGCGGCTCGGTGACCGTGCCGGTGTAGTGGTGGCCGGTGGCGAGGCTGACGAGCCGCTGGTACAGGTGCTGGTGGAAGCCGCGCCCGGAGCGGTGGCGCTGCCGCCTGGTCCGCTCGACCGCTTCGCCGCCCTCGTGGCCGGGGCGGCCGCCTACGTCGGCAACGACTCGGGGCCGACCCACCTGGCGGCCCTGCTCGGCGTTCCCACCGTGGCGCTCTTCGGTCCGAGCGATCCGCGGCTCTGGCGGCCCTGGGGCCGCGTCCGCGTTTGCTGCCCCGGCGAGAGGCAGGGCGACGCCTGGCGCTGGTCGAGCGACCCGGCGCCCGTGCTGGCGGCGCTCGCCGCCGTCGCACCGATGATCGCGTCAGCTCCTCGCCGCGAGCGCTGATGCCGTTGCGTGGCTCGTCCGCCTCATCGAGGTGGCCACGAGAGCCGCCACACGAGTGGGCGGGCTGAGGGACATTGCTACCTATAGCCGGTAACGGCCCCACCGGCCCGCGCGGGGCTCAATCCCCGGGCTCAGGCTGCGAAGCCCCACCCGCTTCGCGGGTACCCGGAGCCGGCTCACGCGTACGCGTCCCAGCCCCCGGTGGGGCTTCGCACTCTGAGCCCGGGGGTTATGGAAGATGCGGAAATGGTGCTGGGGTGAGTGTCGGCCGGCTGAAGCCGGCGCGAAGGCAGAACGAGGTTGGCCCAAGCCGGGACTCGGCGGGATCGTCCCGTCGCGTGGGCTTCAGCCCGCCGACCGGCAGAGCGGTTCGACACAGCCCATACTCCGGGCGCCCATGCCCCGGTCGCCTCCGGTTGCGGCGGGGCACGAGCCAGCCTTCACGTATACTGCCCCATGGGCCGCGGCCAGCGGGGTTGCCGCGGCCGCGACAGCGCGGCTGGAGACAGGGTTCTCGACGGGCAACAAGCGGCGGGCCGCGCCGCCCGTGCCCTGGGAGAGCCGCACTGGGGGTGCAGAGTGGCACAGGCTGATATAGCGGCGATCCGGCAGGCGGTCGAGCGCAACTACGGCCGGCAGATGGATGATCTGGCCCGGCTGGTCAACATCGACTCGGGCACGCGCGACAAGGCGGGCGTCGACCGCGTCGGCGCGGCGGTGCGCGGGCACCTCGAAGAGCTGGGCGCCGCCATCACCGTCTTCCAGCAGGCCGAGGTCGGCGACCACATCCTCGGCGAGATCGCCGGTGCGGGCGGCCCGAACGTCGTCATCATCTCCCACATGGACACCGTCTTCCCGACCGGCACGGCCGCCGAGCGGCCGTTTCGGATCGAGGGCGAGCGCGCCTACGGGCCGGGCGTCGCCGACATGAAGGCTGGGTTGCTGGCGGGGATCTACGCGGCCCGCGCCCTGCGCGAGTCCGGCTTCGACCGCTTCGGCACGCTGCGCATCCTCTGCACCTCGGACGAGGAGATCGGCTCGCCCACCTCCCGCGCCCTGATCGAGGACCTGGCGCGCGACAGCATCTGCGCCCTGATCACCGAGCCGGCCCGCGCCGGCGGACAGGTAGTGAGCGCGCGCAAGGGCGTCGGCCTCTTCGAGATCGAGGTCACCGGTCGCTCGGCCCACGCGGGCGCCGAGCCGGAGAAGGGCCGCAGCGCCAACCTCGAGCTGGCGCACAAGCTGATCGCGCTCCACGCGCTCAACGACTATGGGGTTGGCACCACCGTCAACGTCGGCGTGATCAAGGGCGGGATCGCGCGCAACGTCGTGTCGCCCAGCGCCAGCGGCATGATCGACGTGCGCGTGCCCAACGCCGAGGAGATGCGCCGCCTTGAGCAGGCTTTCCGCGCGATCGAGGCGAGCCCGACGCTCGAGGGCACGGCCACGCGCATCACCGGCGCCCTGAACCGACCGCCGATGCCCAAGACGCCCGCGGTCGAGGCGATGCTCGACCTGGCGCGGCCGCTGGCCGAGGCGCTG
>JBHOQZ010001067.1:0-4856 GCA_042408635.1 Chloroflexota bacterium | reverse complement strand
GGTGTGGCGGGCGGCCAGCAGCTCCACGGCAAGGCGCTCTCCTTCAACAACCTGCTCGACCTCGACGCCGCCTGGCAGGCCGTGCTCGATTTCTCGGCCGCCGCGGTGGTGATCGTCAAGCACACCACCCCCTGCGGCATCGCCAGCGGGGAGGACCTGCACGACGCCTACAAGCGCGCCTTCGCCTGCGACCCCGTCTCGGCGTTCGGCGGGGCGGTGGCGCTCAACCGGATTGTCGACGAGGCGACCGCGCGCGAGATCAAGGAGACGTTTTTCGAGGACATCGTCGCGCCCGGCTACACCGACGCGGCGCTGGCGATCCTGAAGCGCAAGCGCGACCTGCGCATCCTCCAGGTCGACCCCGGCTCGCCGACGCCGCCCGCGCTCATCCCCGGCAGCCGGCTCGACTTCAAGCGCATCAGCGGCGGTTTCCTGGTCCAGACTCCAGACCACGTGCCCCAGGATGCGATGCGCCCGACGGTGGTGAGCAAGCGCGAGCCGACGCTGCGCGAGCTGACCGACCTGCTCTTTGCCTGGCGGGCGGTCAAGCACGTGAAGTCGAACGCGATCGTGCTCGCCAAGAACCTGGCCACGGTCGGCATCGGCTCGGGCCAGACCAGCCGCGTCGAGTCGGTGCGGATCGCGGTCCACAAGGCGGGCGACCGCGCCGTCGACTCGGTCCTCGCCTCGGACGCCTTCTTCCCGTTCGCGGACGGCGTCGAGGTGGCGGCCGAGGGGGGGGTGCGGGCGATCATCCAGCCCGGCGGCTCGATCCGCGACGACGACGCGATCAAAGCCGCCGACAAGCACGGCATGGTGATGCTGTTCACCGGCATGCGCCATTTCAGGCACTGATGCGGCGGCGTGGCGGCCGCGCCCGCGCCGGACGCCGCCCACCGCTTTACTCTCGTACGGAGGAGTTGACGAGCAATGCCCGTGTATGAGTACGAAGGTCTCCAGACCGGCCGCCGCTTCGAGGTGCGCCAGGGCTTCAACGACGCGCCGCTGACCCACGACCCCGAGACCGGGGAGCCGGTGCGCCGCGTCTTCTACCCCGCCGGCATCGTCTTCAAGGGCTCCGGCTGGTACATCACCGACAGCCGCAAGCCCGAGCCGTCCACCAACGGCACCAGCGGCGACTCGAGCGCGAAGTCGACCGAGGCCAAGTCGACCGCGGCCACATCGTCCACGGCGGCCGATTAGGTCAGCGCTCGGAGCGCGGCGCAACAGGGGCCGGCCGCCCCTCTCCCGCTCACGGGTCCGCCCGGTCGGGTGGGGAGGGGCGGCTCCGTGTGAGGTGAGACGGTGCGCGCGGTCGTGCAACGGGTGGCCGAGGCGAGCGTGGTCGTCGACGGCGAGGAGATCGCCCGGATCGGGCCCGGGCTCCTGGCGCTGGTGGCGGCGCGCCACGGGGACGACCCCGCGGCGGCCACCCGGCTGGCGGAGAAGCTGGCGCACCTACGCATCTTCGCCGACGAGGCAGGCAAGTCGAACCGCTCGCTCCTCGACGTGGGCGGGGAGGCGCTGGTGGTGTCGCAGTTCACGCTCTACGGCGACACCCGCAAGGGCCGCCGCCCCAGCTTCATCGACGCCGCCCCGCCCGAGGTGGCCGAGCCGCTGATCGAGGTGGTGGCGGAGGCGCTGCGGGCGCTGGGCGTGCGCGTGGCGACGGGGCGGTTCCGCGCGCACATGCGCGTCGCGCTCGTCAACGACGGCCCGGTCACCCTCATCCTCGACGTCCCCGAGCCTTGACCGGGCAGGTCCGACGCGCTGTGGCAGGTATCGCACGACTGGCAGGCGTGCAGCCTACCCCGACCCGTGACGCAGTGGGTCAGACGCGCAGCGCCGGCAGGGTGACGTCGAAGCGCACGGCCAGCACTTCGAAAAAGCTCTGGCGCGGCAGCCCCGGCTGGGTGCCGAAGACGACCTCTTCGAGCGTCACATCGATCGCGAGCTCGCCGTCGTCATAGCGGCGCAGGCGTCCCACGCGGGCGACCTCGGTCTCCTCGAAGCCGGCGCGGCGGCGCCACTCGTCGAGCTCGGCGCGCCGCTCCGTCTCGGCCCAGCGCGAGACGACGCCGATCGAGCGGATGCCCTCGCGGCTCGTGTTGTCCTGCACCCAGATCACGAAGGCGACGTAGGACTCGCTGCCCTCGGTGTCGGGGAGCGCCAGGCCGCTGCTGACGCCGCAGCCGCCCAGCAGCACGCCGCTCCCCCGATCGGTGATCGGCAGCACCTCGTCGAAGTCGTCGTCGCCATAGACGTAGCGGCAGCGGAGCGTGAGCTGCCGCGTCCCGGCGGCCGTCCCTTCGTCGCGGGCCGCCGGCCCGTGGGATCGCCCCCTGATCTCCCGGGCGGCCGGTTCCGGCTCGCCCGCGATGGCGCGGGACGCCGCGCCCGCCCGCAGGGGGCGGCGCGGCGCCGAGCCACCGACGGCGCGCTCCGCCTCGCCTCCCATGGGCAGTTCCTCGACCGCCTCGTCCTCCGCCGGCGTGTCGGGCGTGGTGGCGCGGGTCCAGCGGCCCGTCCGTGGCGGGGCGGCCGGCGCACGGTCGGCGGTGTGCCGGCCTCGCGGCGGCTGCGCCGGCGGCGCCATGGTCTCCAGCTCGCGCTGAGTGAGCTGCTCCTCGATCCGCAGCTCGCTCGAGGTCGCGGCGCTGCGGCGGGAGAGGGTCGTGCGGCGCACGGCTCGCCCCGGCGCCTGATCCATCTCTGCTCTCTCGGTTCGCAGACCGGACTGGCGGCGGAGCAGGCGGGTAGCGAGCGCGACGAAGAGCCCGAACAGGATGATGATCCCGAGCGCCGCCAGCACGTTGAGCAGGCCGGTGAGCGAGCTGCCGGTGTCGGCCGACGGCGTCACCGCGGGCGCCGGGGTCGCACGCACCAGCGGCGGGCCGCCGGCGCTGGCGAGCCCGGCCTGGAGCTCCTGGATGTTGCGGCGGTTCCATTCCTGGGCGGCGCCGGTGCCGGGCGGGTTGCTGGCGGCGGCGTTGATCGCGCTCGGGATGCTCTCGCTCTGGATCGCGGCGAGGTGCCGGCGCGCCGCGTCGACGTCGTGGTCCAGGGCATAGTGCGCGGCCACCGCCGCGATGTAGTCGTCCCAGATGATCGCGCGCGGGGTGGCCGGCGCCTCGCGCGCGCTGCGCGCGATCATCAGCGTCACCAGCAGGCCGACGACGAACGCCAGCGTGACCTCGGCGGCGAAGCGCCAGCGCCAGTTGGCTACCGCCCCGAGCACGCCGCCCGTTCCTCTCATCTCTCCTCACCCCCCCGTGCCGCTGGCTCGACCGCTCAGCCCGCGATGAAGCTGCTGTAGATGAAGCCCTCGACGGCGCCGATCCGCACGCGGTACCAGACGGGGTTGCCCCGGTCGACCGCGTCGCCCTCGACCCGCTCGAGGATCTCCACCTGTGTGCCCGGCGGCACCTGGCGCACCAGGCCCGCCGTGCGCTGCGGCGCGATCCGCATGTTGACCGACTCGGTCAGGCCCGGCCGCACCCGGGCCAGCCGCGTGGCGGGCGTGCTGGCCGGCTCCTCGGTGGGTGCGGGCGTCGGCTCCGGCGTCGAGATGGTGGGCTGCGTGCCCACCGGCGTCGGCCGCGTGCCAGCCACGGCCGGCGGGATCGTGGCCGCCGGGCGCGGCGAGGTCTGAGCCGGCGCGCCCGCCTGCGGGCTCGGCGTACTGATGGCGGGTGGCGTGTAGGCGGCCGGCGGCTGGCGCACCGCGACCTGGCCGCGCGCGGCCAGGTCCGCCAGGTCGGCGATCGCCTTGCTGAGGTTGCGCTGCGCCGGGTCGTTCGAGCGCGAGTAGGCGAGCGACAACCGCCGGAGCGCGTCGGGCTCCCCGGCCGGCCCTAGCGCGGTCAGCCGGGTCTGGACGAGCCCCGGATCCTCGCCGGCGGCGTAGAGCTGCGCCACCAGCTCGACGTAGCGGTCGTAGATCGGGTCCGGCGGCGGCGCCGCCGACCGGCCCATCTGGTCGCCCAGCACCGCGCCGACCAGGGCGCCGATCAGCAGGGCAGCCAGGATGGCGGAGGCACGGCGCACGTTGAGGCGCGATCCGGGCATCACCGGCTCCGAGATGGCGGCGCGGGTGGCGCGGTCACCCGCGTAGACCACCCGCGTCGGCGTGTCGGGCGTGGCCGACCCCTCCGCCCGGCCAACCGGGCGGGGGCGATCCGGCCTGGGCGCCGCCCCGTCCGCATGCACCACATCCGCGTCTGTCGCGGTGGTCGGCCCGCCGACCACCGCCGATCTCTCTGCGCCAGCCAGCTCGGTCGCCGGGCGGCCCGGCGACGGTTCGGTTCCGTTTGCCGAGCTGCCGGGTGCCGCCGCGTCGGCGAGGTACGGCTCGATCACGGCGATCGCCACCGGCCCCTCGTCGCGGTCCTGCGCCAGTTGCGCCAGCGCCGCCGCGGCTCTGACTGGATCGGCCCCGCGTACCACGGCGCCGATCCGGTGCGGCTCGATCGCCGCCCAGCCGGGCCCGGCCAGCAGGACGATCCGGTCGGCGGGGTCGATCTGGCCGCGCCGCAGCTCGACCCCGCCCACGCTGCGCACCGCCACCGGGCCGGTGGGGCTCGGGTAGCCGCCGGCGAACGCCGCCAGTCCGCTGGCCGCGGGCGTGAACAGGCGCTCGGTCGTCTCGACGCCGACGATGTAGGCCATCGCGTCGGCGGTCCGGGCGATCGCGTAGCTGCCCCGGCTCAGGGCGAGCCCGAGCAGGGCGACGGAGCCGGCGTCGCCGATGGCGGCGTTCTGCGCCTGGCGCTGCACCTCGAGCAGCCCCTGCTCGAGGGCGCCGCAGAGCACGACCGGGCTCTGTAGATTGCCGGCCAGGGCGACGCGCGCGGCGG
>JBHOQZ010001065.1:0-15337 GCA_042408635.1 Chloroflexota bacterium | reverse complement strand
GAGCGCGAGCAGCCCGAGCCGCGCCGGCAGCGAGAAGCCGGCCTCGGGCAAGGGCGGCCGGGCAGCGTCGGGCGGCGCGGCGTCCGGGGCGGGGCCCGGGGCCCGGCTGGCGTCCTGCATCACCGACCCGCCGACGCCGAGCACCGGGCGAAGTGACCTGCTCAACTCGGCTCCGGCGGGACGAGGTTCTGGCGCACGGCGAAGGCGGCGGCCTCGCTGCGGCGCGAGAGGTTGAGTTTCTCGAGGATGTGGCTGATGTGGTTGCGGGCCGTCTTCTCGGCGATCACCAGCCGCTCGGCGATCTCCTTGTTGGTGTGGCCGCGCGCCACCAGCGCCAGCACCTCGCGCTCGCGCTCGGTCAACGGCTCGGTCGGCTCGACGGCCCGGGCGCGGGCGAGCTGGGTCAGCCGCTCGGTCACTGTGCGTGTCACGGCGGGGTCGAGCAGCGCCTCCCCGCGCGCGACCGCGCGGATGGCGCGGACGAGGTCGGCGCGCCCGGTATTCTTGAGGAGGTAGCCGGCGGCGCCGGCCATGATCGAGGCGAAGACCGCCTGCTGATCGCTCGAGCTGGTGAGCATGAGCACCTGGACCTTCGGGTGGGCGGCGCGGATGTCGCGGCAGGCCTCGATGCCGCTCCCCCCCGGCATGATGACATCCATCAGCACCACGTCGGGCGTGAGCGCGTCGACCAGGCGCAGCGCCTCGGCGGCGTCGGGCGCCTCGCCCACAATCGAGATGTCGGGCTCGATCGAGAGCGCGGTGCGCAGCCCGAGCCGTACCAGCTCGTGATCGTCGACCAGCAACACGCGAATCCGGCTCATCGCTTACTTTCTGATCTACCTTCGTGATCCTCGGGCCACCGCCCCGTCCGTGATCCTCGGGACACCGGCCCCGTCAGCCGCGCTGCCAGGGCCGGTGAGCCGACTCAACCGTCGTCGCCCGGAGCGCCGACCCGAGCCGTCGCTGCCCCCGCCAGCGGGATGTCGGCGCGCAGGTGCAGGCCGCCAGCGCCGGCGGCGAACGCCCGGTTGGCAAACGTCACCGTCCCGCCGACCTCGGCCGCGCGCTCGCGCATGTTGCCGAGCCCGAAGCCGCGCCGGTCTCCGCTCGCGACCTCGGCCGGCAGGCCGACGCCGTCGTCCTCGACGTCGAGCCGCACGCGCTCGGGGCTGTAGTGTACCGCGATTCGCACCCGGCGGGCACGGGCATGCTTGAAGACGTTGGCGAGCGCCTCCTGGGTGATGCGGTAGAGGGCGGCCCGCACAGCCGGCGGGCTGGGCGGCTCCTCACCCTCGACGTGGAGCTCGGCGTCGATGCCGGTGATGGTGCGAAACTCCCGCACCTGGCTCTCGAGCACACTCGTGAGGCTGGCGTCGCCCGCCAGCATCGGTTTGAGGTCGTGGATGGAGTGGCGGACCTCCCAGAGCGCCTGCTTCGAGAGCGCGAGGAGCAGGGCCAGGCGCGGGCGCAGATCTTCCCCCTGTCGGCCCGCCAGCTCGACGCACGCCTCGAGCGAGAGCGTGAGCATGAAGAGCGACTGGGCAATGCCGTCGTGGATGTCGCGGGCGAGGCGGCCCCGTTCCTCCTGGGCGGCCAGGTCGGCCCGCTCGCGCACCAGCCGGGCGTGGTCGAGGCCGACCTCGATCTGGGCCGCGATGGCGTGCGCGAGCCGGTCGGCCGTCTCGGGGGTGGCGCCCGGACCCAGACCGCCGAACCGGACGCGGCCGACCGGCTGCCCCTGGACCACGAGCGGCAGCGTCAACGTCCAGTCACCCGGCTCGGGCTCCGGGCCGAAACCGGCGCGGACCGGGCCGGCTGGCCCCCGCGCCTCGACGGCCAAGCTGGCGTAGAGGCGGCTCGCCCGCACCGCCTCGGCCACCCGCACGACAAATCGGTCGACCTCCCCGGCGGTGGGGAGGACGCTGCAGGCGAGGTCGAAGAGCGTATCGGTCTCGCGCAGGGCGCGGTCGGTGGTCGCGCTCTCCTCGGCCAGGCCACGCAGGACGGTGGCGAGGTAGGCGCAGAAGGCGGCCACCAGCCACGGATCGAGCGCGGAGCCGATCACGGTGTCGGGGGTGGCGCTCATCTGCCGTTGGCCGAGCGGGGTGGTGGCCATCACGGCGAGGTAGCCGAGCGAAAAGGCGCCGGCGCTGGCGACCGCGCCCGGGAAGCCGAAGCGCAGCGACGGCAGGATGGTGGCGGTGATGCCGAAGCGCAGGTAGGGGCTGCCGCCGCCCCCGCTCAGCCAGATGACGCCCAGGCAGACGAGGATGTCGAGCGCGGCCAGCGGCGCGCCGTGCTCGACCACCGCTGCCAGGCGGCTGCCGTGGAAGACGGGGCGCAGCGCGGGCCGCAGCACCGGGATGTAGAGCGTATAGAGCGCGAGGCTGCCGAAGGTGACGAGCAGGAGCCACGGCTCGTAGCGCACATTGTCGGGCGCCAGGCCGCCCCAGAGGAGGAAGAGCATCGCCTGCAACCAGGCGAGCCAGCGCACGACGACGGAGAAGAGGACGGGCGAGAGGAGCAGCCGGCGGCGGGCGCGCGGGCTGCGCAGCGCAAGCCGAGCGTCGCGCGCCAGCCGCCGCCGCGCCAGCCCAAGGCTCCCCCAGCGCCCCACCGCCCTCACCTCACCGCCAGCCATCGTCAAGGTCGGCCCCGTGCTTGCCGGCGCTGGACGCGGATCACTCATGGATTGGCTTCTGTCTCAGCCGGCCGGTCGAGGGGCGCTTGGAGCCATGCCGGAGTGAGAAGGACGCGTCCAGCCCGCGCCGCGTAGCGGAGATGGGGTCGCATCATCGGCGTCGGCCAGTCCGAGCCCATGGGCGGTGGCGACGTGGTGGCCGAGTGCGAGCAGCGCGGTGACGAGCGCGTCCGCGATGTGGTTGTCAGCGCGGAAAAGGGCACATGCACACCAGAAAGGGCACATGCACACCCCCTTCAGATGTGCATGGATCTTCCTGCGCGCATGCTCGCACCGGCGGCCGAGTTGAGTCAATCGCGGGACTTCGCCTCTGCCCGGAAGCCGCCGGGGCTCCGGCTAGCTCGCGCCCGCCAGCTCTCACCCCGAGCACGCTGGCGACCCGGCCACCTGCGGCTTCAGCCGTGCTAGGATTGCGCGGTGCGCGCAGTCAGGGGTTGAGACGGAGATAGGGGTGGTCCGGCGAGGTGGCCGGGCGTCACGATGGGAGGACGAGGATGACCTCACTGGGGACGGTCGGGGATCGGCGCGTGCATGTATTGATCGGGTCGCCGTTCGAGGCGGAGTACGTGGCGCGGGTGCGGGCGGTCGATCCGCGGCTCCACGTGGTCCACCGGCCGGACCTGCTCGGCCGGCCGCGCTACCACGCCGACCACACCGGCGCGCCGTTCACCCGCACGCCGGAGCAGGCCGCCGAGTGGGACGCGCTGCTCGCCGAGACGGAGGTGCTGTTCGACTTCGACCGCGCGACGATGCACGAGCTGCCGGCGAAGGCGCCGCGCCTGCGCTGGATCCAGGCGACGAGCGCGGGCGTGGGCCAGCTCGTCTGGCGGCTGGGCCTCGACCGCACCGACATCATCGTCACGACCGCCAGCGGCATCCACGCGACCCCGCTGGCCGAGTGGGTCGTCTTCTCGATGCTCTGGTTCGCGAAGGACGCGCCGCGCCTGGTCGCGGATCAGCGCGCGCACCGCTGGGAGCGGTTCTGCGCCTGGGAGCTGCCCGGCGCCACGCTCGGCCTGGTCGGCCTGGGCCGGATCGGCTCCGAGGTCGCCCGGCTGGCGAAGGTGCTCGGCATGCGCGTGGTCGCCCTGCGCCGCCGGGGCGGCGCCGAGCTGCCGTGGGGCACCGTCGACGCGCTCTATCCGCGCGAGCGGCTAGACGAGCTGCTGCGGGAGGCCGACTACCTCGTGCTCGTCGTGCCACACACGCCCGAGACGGAGCGCATGCTCGACCGGCGCCGCCTCGGGCTACTCAAGCCCAACTGTGTGCTCATCAACATCGGGCGTGGACAGCTCGTCGACGAGGCGGCGCTGATCGAGGTGCTGCGCGAGGGACGCATCCGCGGCGCCTCACTCGACGTCTTCGAGACGGAGCCGCTGCCAGCGGCCAGCCCGCTCTGGGACATGCCCAATGTGCTGATCAACCCGCACTCCGCCAGCACGAGCTACCGCGAGAACGAGCGCATCTGCGAGCTCTTCTGCGACAACCTCCGCCGCTACCTCGCCGGGGAGCCACTGCGCAACGTGCTCGACAAGACGCTCGGCTACTGACCCCCGCCACCCCTGCCTCCCCCGGCTGCCTCCCCGGCCGCGCTCGGCAGCGCTGCAGCCGCGATGATCGGGAGGCCATCCCGGCTGCCGCCGTCCCTCCCAGCGGGCGGGCGCGCTCAGGCGCGCTGCAGAGCCGGCTATGCGACGCGACAGGCGGTGGCCCGCCCGCCGCCCCCGCACCGGTCCTCCCCGGGGCGTCACAGCGCGGCGCGGGCGGGTCTGGTACCTGCCACTCCTGCTCAGCGACCACGGCCGGGACATCATGGCACGCACATACGATGCCTTCACCACCGAGGGCGCCTATGTCAACCGGGCGTCGGGGCGGCTCGGCCCCCTCGGCAGCGCCGTCGACCGGATCGTGCTCAACCTGCCGATCCACGCGACGCTGCGCCAGCGGCTCGCGCTCGTGGTCGACGAGCTGGCGCGCGAAGTCGGCGCACGGGAGAACCGGTTGGCGGCGCGCCCGACCGGGCTGGGCACCCCCACCTCCGGTCGAGCGGTGGCGGGCCCCGGCGTGGGCGCTGCGGCGCGGGGGGAACGGACGCCGGGCACGCCCACACCGGCCGGGCGCGCCCAGCCGGACCGACCCGGCCGATCTTTCAGTGCCCGAGGGCACGAGCCGGAGGACTGGGACGCCGGGGCGGGCGCGATTCGCGTGCTGAGCGCGCCGTGCGGCCTCTGCCGCGACCTCCTGCTGTGCGCCGACCGGCTGGCGGAGCGGGCGCCGGCGCTGCGGCACCGCGTCGACTTCACCGGGCTGGACCTGGATGCGCGCGGGGATGTGCTGCCGGAGGCGGCGCGGCGCGCCCGTGCGGCCGGCGTGGCGATCGCGCTCCACCGGGGCGACATCTTCGATCCGGCGATGCTGGCCGTACCCCACGGGCACCCCCGGTTCGACATCGTGACCTGCATCGGCCTCACTGCCTGGCGTGACCTGGACGAGGTCGAGTTGCTGGCCCGGCGCCTCCGCGATCTGGCGGCGCCTGACGCCACCCTGATCGTCGACAACTGGGCGCCCCACACGCAGTCGGCGCTCGGCCGCGACCTCGAGATCGACACGCGCTACCACGAGCCACGGGCATTCGTGGCCGCGCTCCGGCGCGGCAGCTTCGTGGTCGACCCCGCGCGCACACGCACCACGCCCAACGGTGTCTGCGCGCTCGACGTCGCGCGCGCGACGGCCCACGCAGGCGGTGAGGGGGCGGGGTGATGGGCATCTACGCGGGGAAGCTGGCGTTTCAGGCGCTGCTGGGCGGGGCCGAGCGTCGGCTCGTGGCGCGCCGTGTCCACCCGGACCGGCTGACGCTGGCCGCGCTCGCGCTGGCCTGCCTGGGCGGCGCCGCGCTCTGGGACGCCGTGTGGTGGCGGGTCTGGCTGCTGCTCGTGCCGCCTGTCGCCCTCGATCGCACCGCGCTGAACGCGCTCGATGGACTGCTCGCGCGGCGGCTGGGACTGGCGTGCCCGTGGGGCAAGATACTCATCAACGAGGTGGGGGACCGCCTGGCGGACGTGGCGCTGTTCACGGGTGTGGCACTCGCGCCCGGCGCCGATACCCGGCTGGGCGCGGCGGTGCTCGTGCTGATGGTGCTTACCAGCTACGTCGGCACGGCGGCGCGGGCGGACGGCGACGCTACGACGGGGTGATGGGCAAGGCGGACCGCATGCTCTGGCTGGCGGTCGCCTCGGTGGCGGCGTTCGCGCTGCCCGACCGGCCGGTGCTGACGTGGTTCCTCGCGCTCGTACTGGCCGTGTTGCTCGCCACGCTCGGGGCCCGGCTGCGCGGTGCCTGGCTCGACCTGGAAGATCGGGGCAGCGCCGCTACGTCTCGGTCCGCGCCAGCACGATGAGGCGCGGGCTGTCGGCCGTGTACTCGCCGAGCTCCCAGTCGCCGTAGCGGTGCTCCACCGCGAAGCGGGCCGTCGCCAGCAGCCGCTCAAGCTCGGCCAGCGTGTACCAGCGCAGCGTCACCGGGATGAGCGTGCGCCGCAGCGTGCCATCGGGGCGCAGCTCGTCGTAGAGGAATGTGGTGGCGATCTGCTGGCGCACCGGGTCGATCCGGCGCGTGTGGAAGCGCATCACCATCGCCCCGGTCTCCGGGTCGGGCAGCGTCCAGTCGTGGAACAGCAACCCATCGGGCACGTCATCCAGCAGCGTCAGCGGGTTGGGCAGGTCGATGCCGAGCAGGCCGCCCGGCGCCAGGTGCGCGCGGATGCGGGCGAGCGCGCGCAGCGCGTCGCGGTGGTCGAGCAGGTGACCGAAGCTGCCAGCGCGCTGATGGCGAGCGGGAAGCGGGCGCCGCCGTCGAGCCTGAGCGTGCGCACGTCCGCCTCGCAGAGCGTGACCCACTCGCGCAACGCCGGGTCGGCCGCTAGGTGGGCGCGGGCGCGCGCGAGCATGGCGGGGGAGCTATCCACCCCCACCACCTCGACGCCGCTACGGGCCAGGGGGAAGAGCACGCGGCCGGTGCCGGAGCCGATCTCGAGCACAGGCCCGTCCACGATCTTGGCGAGGTTGCGCCAGAAGTCGAGGTCGGCGTCGAAGCCGGCGTGGTCGAGGTCGTAGAACCGGGCGAGTGCCGCGTAGGGGTCGGGCTCGCCGGGCGGCGGCATGGCCACGGCCTACGGCGCCTTGACGTTGACGATACGCACGAGCAGGAGCACCTGCCAGAGCAGGAAGACGCCCAGCAGGATCAGGAGCGCGATCGGCGAGATCGCCCGGTTCGCGCTGAGCAGGATCAGCGTCAGCGTCAGCGCCGTCAGCAAGAGCCCCTGCTCGTTGGCGTAGGCGAGGCTGCCGCGCTGGGCCGCGCTGTGGAAGATAGCGAAGCTGAGGGCGAACGCGCCCAGGCTGAACGTGCCGAAGAGCGCGAAGGCGAGCGAGACGAAGAAGAGGGCGCGCGGCACCTCGAGGCTCGGGTCGGTCGAGAGCACGGTCCAGAGGGTGCCGGCCCAGCCGAGCACCGCGAAGATGATCAGCCGGTGGATGCGAACGCGCTGCGCCATCTGCCGTTCGGGCTCCGTGAGCAAAGCTTCTCGTCGCCCGGCATTATACCCGTCGCGCACCCACCGGCCGTGCCCTTCCGCCGCGGCGTGGCGGGCTCAGCGCCTGACGGCCACCACCTCCAGGTACTCGCTGGGCACGACCATCGTGGCGTCACCCGAGCGGTTGAATCGCTCGACCAGGGCGAGCAGGTCGCCGGCGAGCGCCGCCTCGCCCGCCGGCCCCACCGCCTCGAAGGCACGCGCCACCGGGCCGAAGTAGGTGCGGAACGTCTCCAGCCAGTACTCCGGCGAGGGATAGCGCTGGACGCACAGGCGGCGCTCCACCTGGAGCGAGCTGATCCCGTCGCCGAACAGCTCGCGTAGCCCCGCCTCGGTCCCCCAGCGCGACGGTGGCCTCAGCCCCGGCGGGGGCGGCACGTGCTGGCCGACGGTGCGGAAGAGCTCGCTCGGCCAGCTTTCCGGCGTCCAGTTGGCGAGGCCGATCCGGCCGCCTGACCGGCAGACCCGCAGCAGCTCGGCGGCCGCCCGCTCCTGGTTCGGTGCGAACATCACCCCGAAGGTCGACAGCACCGCGTCGAACGAGGCGTCCGGAAACGGCAGCGCCTCGGCATCGCCCTCCATGAAGATGATCGGCAGCCGCTCCGCCTCCGCGCGCACCCGCCCGCGCTCGAGCAGGGCCGGCACGTAATCGACGCCGGTCACCTCGGCAAACCGGCGCGCGGCCGCCAGCGCCGCGTTCCCGCTGCCGGTCGCTACGTCGAGCACCCGCCAGCCCGGCCGCAGGTCGACCGCCTCGCACAGCGTCTCCCCGACGATCAGGATGCGCGTGCCCACCACGTCGTAGTCGCCCGTCGCCCACGCCTGCTGCTGACGCGCCTTGATGGCGCCGAGATCGGGTGTCGGTGTCTGCGTCATCGCTCAAGCCTCCTGCCAGCCGACACGGCCAGAGCACGGCCCATGCCGGGTGATCTCACCGGCCCCGGTCGTCTGCCGACCCGGCTATCGACCGGCTGCCGCCGTAGCCTGGGGCTACCCATCTCACCCACGGCTCCCCTTGAACATACGCGCTGTCGGCGCTAATGACTAGTACAATGAGTGAACTGCAACAGTTCCTGCACCGCGCCGAGCCTGTTCGCACGGTGGAGGGTCGCGATGCGCTCCTACGGCCAGTACTGCCCCATGGCGATGGCAGTGAAGGTCCTCGGGGACCGCTGGACGCTGCTCATCATCCGCGACGCGATCTGCGGCGCACGCCATTCTCAACGATCTCGACCGGGGTCTGCCCGGCATCTCGCGGGCGCTCCTAACCCAGCGCTTGCGCCGGCTCGAGCGCGACGGCATCGTCGAGCGGCGGGTCGGCGGCCGGGGGCGGCCCACCGAGTACCACCTGACGCTGGCAGGTCGCGAGCTCCAGCCGCTCGTCGAGTTCCTCATCGTCTGGGGTGCCCGCTGGGTCATCCTCAAGCCCGACCCGGCCCGCATGGACCCGCTGCTGCTAATGTGGTGGATGCGGGGGCGCATCCGCCGCGACCACCTGCCCGAGGGGCGGGTAGTCGTGCAGTTCGACTTCCGCGACGTGCGCGAGTGCACCGCCTGGCTGCTGCTGGAACCGGACGACGTCTCCGTCTACATCCAGCACCCCGGCTTCGACGTCGACCTGCTGGTCACGGCGGATCTGGCGGGGTTTTACTGCGTCTGGCTCGGCCGCCGCGGCCTGGCCGACGCGCTGCGCGACGGCTCGGTGCGCCTGGACGGTCCGTCGTCGCCCGTGCGCGCCTTCCCTGGCTGGCTCGCCTGGAGCCCGGCCGCAGACGGCGTCCGTGCTACCCTGACCAATTCCCCCACCCCGCGCGTGCTATAGTCGTGCCACGAACGCGACGCCGTTCGGCCGGGCGCTGCGGGCAGCCGGGCGTAGTGGCCTGGCGGCACGTGGGCGCCGGCCGGCTTCAGCGATAGTCGGGGGAGGGGAGGTCTCGCCATGTATCCTGCCGAGGTCCATCGCTCGTACCTGACGCCGCTGCGGTTCCTCCAGCGCAGCGCCGATGTGTTCCGCGAGCAGCCAGCCGTCATCTACGGCGACCGCCGCTGGACCTACCCCGAGCTCGCGGCGCGCGTCAACCGCCTCGCCTCGGCCCTGCGCGCCGCCGGCATCGATCAGGGCGACCGCATCGCCTGCCTGCTGCCCAACATCCCGCCCATGCTCGAGGCCCACTTCGGCGTGCCGCTCGCCGGCGGCGTGCTCGTGGCCATCAACACCCGCCTCAGCTCGGGCGAGATCGCCTACATCCTCAACCACTCGGGCGCCCGGCTCCTCATCGTCGATACCGTGCTGGCCGGCCTGATCGAGCCGATCCGCGATCAGATCGAGACCGTCGCCACCATCGTCCGCGTCGAGGACGACGTCGCGGGCCCGGCCGCGGGCGCCGGCGCGAGTGGCGGCGCGGCGCTGCCGGGGCCAGACTACGAGTCCTTCCTCGCCACCGGCAGCCCCGACCCCCTCGACTGGCCGCTCACCGACGAGGACGCGACGATCTCGATCAACTACACCAGCGGTACCACCGGCCGGCCCAAGGGCGTGATGTACACCCACCGCGGTGCCTACCTCAACGCGCTGGGCGAGGTAATCGAGACCCGCCTCACCCCGCGCAGCGTCTACCTCTGGACGCTGCCGATGTTCCACTGCAACGGCTGGTGCTTCCCCTGGGCCGTCACCGCCATCGGCGCCACGCACGTCTGCCTGCGCGCGGTCGACCCGGCGCTCATCTGGCGCCTCATCCGCAGCCACGGCGTCACCCACCTCTGCGGCGCCCCGACCGTGCTGATCGCCATGGCGAACCACCCGGCCGCCCAGGATGGGGCGCTGCCCGGCCGGCTCACCGTGACCACCGCCGGCGCGCCGCCCTCGCCCACGATCATCGCCCAGATGGAGGCGCTCGGCGCCGAGATCATCCACGTCTACGGCCTGACCGAGACCTACGGCCCCTACACCGTCTGCGAGTGGCAGAGCCAATGGGACGGCCTGCCGCCCGCCGAGCGCGCCCGGCTCAAGGCGCGCCAGGGCGTGGGCTACCTCGTCGCCGACAACGTGCGCGTGGTCGACGATTCCATGCGCGATGTGCCGGCCGACGGCCAGACCATGGGCGAGGTCGTCATGCGCGGCAACAACGTGATGAAGGGCTACTACAACGACCCCGAGGCGACCGCCCGTGCCTTCGCTGGAGGCTGGTTCCACTCTGGCGACATCGGTGTCATGCACCCCGACGGCTACCTCGAGCTGCGCGACCGCAAGAAGGACATCATCATCTCGGGCGGGGAGAACATCTCCACCATCGAGGTCGAGCAGACGATCGCCGCCCACCCGGCCGTCCTCGAGGTCGCGGTCGTGGCCGTGCCCGACGAGTACTGGGGCGAGCGGCCCAAGGCGTTCGTCACGCTCAAGCCGGGCGCGAGCGCGACCGAGGCGGAGATCGTCGCCCACTGCCGCGAGCGCCTCGCCCACTTCAAGTGCCCCAAGGCTGTCGAGTTCACCGAGCTGCCCAAGACCTCGACCGGCAAGGTGCAGAAGTTCGTCCTGCGCGAGCGCGAATGGGCCGGCCACGAGAAGCGCATCCACTGACGCGAAGGGGCAGGCAGCTTGACACACCCCACCCCATCCGGTTTAGTGGGCGCCAGCATGGCCGGCGCTGTGCCGGCGCTGACCGAACGCGGTGGACGGTGAGAGGGGGCCGCGATGAACCGGGACGGGCGCGATCTGGCGGCGAATCGGGAGGCGGAGTCGGGACTGACGCGGCGGGCGTTCCTGGCTGGCGCCGTCGTGGTGGCGGGCGGCATCGGCGCGGTCTCGCTCGGGTTGGGGCGGCCGGACACCGTGGCCGCCGCCGGGGCGGACCTGGCCCCGGCGACGGCGGCCAGGCGGGTGCGGCCGCAGCTGCGGCAGGGCGGCACCTTCACCGTCGCCTCGAACGCCGACATCGCCACGGTCGATCCCCACACCTCGGGGCTGATCGTCTGGGGCATCGTCAAGCAGAACGTCTTCGACCAGCTCGCCTACTTCGACGGCGCGGATTTCCAGGTCAAGGCCAAGCTGGCGCGCGAGTGGTGGTGGGAGGACGGCGATACCGGCCTGATGGTCAAGATTCAGGACGGCGTCCGGTTCCACAACGGCGACCCGCTCACCGCCGAGGACGTCAAGGCGACCTTCGACCGCGTCCGCGCGCCGGCCACGGGCTCGCCCTGGTCCACCCTGGTGGACGAGGTCAAGGAGGTCGAGGTCGTCGACCGGACGACGGTGCGGTTCAAGACCGACGGTGTCTCGAACAAGCTCGTCGGCGCCCTGCCCTGGATCGACATCGTCTCCAAGCGGCAGATCGAGAGCGACCAGCTCGGCAAGATGCCGGTCGGCTCTGGGCCGTTCCGGTGGGGCGAGTGGCGCGTCAACGACCAGATCCGCATCGAGCGCAACCCCGACTACTGGCGCACCGGCGCCGACGGCCGGCCGCTGCCCTACCTCGACGCCATCGTCTACAAGCCGATCACCCAGATCGAGACGCGGATCGCCGCGCTCGAATCGGGCCAGGTCGACTTCGTCTTCGACCTCACGCTCAAGGACGTCGACCGGATCAAGCGCAACCCGAACCTGGCCGTGGCGCTGGCCGATCCGGTGGACTGGCTGTTCACGGCCTACCTGAACATGCGCAAGCCGCCGTTCGACAACCAGAAGGTGCGCCAGGCGTTCGCCTACGCCATCGACCGCGAGGGGTTCATCAAGGCGTTCCTGGGCGGCAATGCCAAGGCGCACTACGGCATCTTCGCCGAGGGCCACCCGGCCTACAACCCGGCCCTCAAGGGCAAGTTCGCCTACGATCCCGACATGGCCGCGAAGCTCCTCAGCGAGGCCGGCTACCCCGGCGGCCGCGGCCTCAGCTTCACGCTGCTCATCCCGAGCGGCTACCCCGAGTACCGCCAGCTCTCGGAGATGATGCAGGGCACCTGGTCGGACCTGGGCGCGCAGGTGGCGATCGAGGAGGTCGAGTTGGCGACCTGGGCCAACCGGCTGATCAAGACGCGCGAGTTCGACGCCGCCGTCGACGGCACCCGCCGCTGCGCCTCGGACCCGGCGATCACCTTCTCGGGCGGCTACATCTTCCCGCCGGGGCCGAACAACATCTGCGGCTTCATGCCCGAGATGCTGCCCGACTACGTCGACGCGGTCAAGCAGGCCGGCGCGCTCAAGGACCAGTCTCGGCGCATGGAGTTGTACCGGCGGGCGGCCGAGCTGTTCGTCGACTTCGCGCCCGGCCCGATCATCGCCCACAAGTCCATCGCCCACGCCCACAGCACCCGGGTCCAGAACCTGGTCGCCCACCCGCAGTACCACCAGGATTTCGCGACGATCTGGCTGAGCTGAGTGCGACGGTATCTGCTCGTCCGGCTGCTCAACGTCGTGCCGGTCGTGCTGCTGATCACGTTCCTCGTCTTCCTGGTGACGTATCTGATCCCGGGCGATCCGGCGCTGATCATTCTGGGACCGGAGGCGTCGCCGGAGAAGGTCGAGGCGATCCGCGAGCAGCTCGGGCTGAACCGGCCGTTCCACGAGCGCTACCTGATCTGGCTGGGCCAGGTCGCGCGCGGCAATCTGGGCGAGTCGTATCTGAGCAAGGAGCCAGTCAACTCGCTGATCGCCCGCGCCTTCCCGGTGACGCTGCAACTGGCGCTGTCGGCGCTGGCGGTGGCGCTACTGGTGGCCGTGCCCCTGGGCGTCCTGGCGGCGCTCAGGCGCGGCACCTGGGTCGACTTCGCCACCACGGCCGGCGGCTTCGTCGGGTTGTCGGTGCCGAGCTTCTGGCTCGGCATCATGCTCATCTACCTGTTCGGCGTGCAGTGGAAGGTGCTGCCGGCCACCGGCTACGTCAGCCCCGGTGAGAACCTGCTGCTGAACCTTCAGGGGATGGTGCTGCCGGCGGTGACGCTCGGCGTCTTCATCTCGACGCAGCTCATGCGCTACCTGCGCGCGGGTGTGCTGCGCATCCTGAGCGAGGACTACGTCACCGTGGCCCGCGCCAAGGGGCTCCACGCCCGCGCCGTGCTGTTCCGGCACGTGGTCCGCAACGCGCTCATCCCGTTCGTGACGGTGCTGGGCCTCCAGATGGGCTTTCTGCTCGGCGGCTCGGTCGTGATCGAGGAGGTGTTCGCGCTGCCCGGCATGGGGAGGCTGGCCGTCAACTCCCTCTTCAACCGCGACTACCAGGTCGTGACCGGCATCGTCCTGGTGATGGCGGTGCTGTTCGTCCTCATCAACCTGGCCGTGGACGTCCTCTATTCCGTCCTCGACCCGCGCATCCGGCTGGCGGCGCCATGAGTCCAGGGGAGCGGGTTGGGTGTGTGGCCGCCACCGGTCGCGGCACCCGGGTGTCAGGACGGTAAGCGATGGCCGAGGGCGAGCGGGCCGGGTACCCGCTTGCGGGTGCGCTGCCCGCGGTGCGGGCGGCGCGGGAGCCGGCGCCGGTCCGGCTGTGGCGCTGGGTGCAGCGGTGGCGGACGTTCACGCTGGGGCTGTGCCTGCTGGCCCTCTTCCTGTTCGGCGCGCTGGCCGCCGACCTGATCCGGCCGTACTCGCAGGCGACGCGCCAGAACGTGGCGAACCGCCTCCAGGGCCCCTCCCCGGCCAGCCCGTTCGGCACCGACGACTTCGGACGCGACCTGTTTAGCCGCGTGCTCCACGGCTCGCGGATCACGCTGCTGGTGGCGCTGGCGGCCGTCAGCCTCTCGACGGTGGTCGGGGTGCCGCTGGGGCTGACGATCGGCTACTTCGGCGGCCTGTACGAGGCGGTGGTGAGCCGGTTGCTGGACGCGCTGTTCGCCTTCCCGGTCATCCTGGTCGCCATCGCGCTCGCCACATTCATGGGACCGGGCGAGGTGAGCGTCATGATCGCGATCGGGGTCGCCTCGGTGCCGCAGTTCACCCGGGTGGCGCGGGCCGCGATCGTGGCCGAGAAGGAGAGCGAGTACGTGCAGGCGTCGCGCGCGATCGGGGCGCCCACCTGGCACACGATCGTCCGGGCGCTCCTGCCCAACTGCGTCGAACCGCTGCTGGTGCTCATCTCGCTCGGCTTCGCCTACGCGGTGCTGAACGAGGCGGCGCTGGCGTTCCTCGGCATGGGCGCGCAGCCGCCCCGGCCGGCCTGGGGCAGCATGCTCGCCCAGGCGCGCCGCTACCTGCTCGACAACCCGTGGTACGCGTTCTGGCCGGGCGTCTCGATCTTCCTGCTCGTCTTCGCCTTCAACCTCGTCGGCGACGGCCTGCGCGACCTGGCGGATCCGCGCCGCGAGCGACGCACCTAGCAGCGGCATGGCGAGCGCTGAGGGCCGCGGCGAGCCGACGGGCGACGTCTTCGAGGCTGGGCTGACCGACGCCTACCGGCTGCGTGGCCTCAAGGGCCTGTGGTGGGAGCTGGAGCAGTACCTCGACTGGCCGCCGCTGCTAGCCGAGGCTGGCTACACCTTCTTCATGGTCTGCTACACGGCCTGCCCGCAGACGAGCCTGACCTGGCGCCAGCCATGGCGGCCGGCCGACCGCGACCGGCTGCGACGCCTGGCCGCCGACTGCGCGGGGCGCGGCATCGAGCTCTGCCTAGCGATCAACCCCTGCATCGGCACGCAGGCGTGGTCGCCGGCCAGGGCCACCCTGCCGTTCCACCCGACCAGCGGCCCGGGGTGGTTCGCGCGCTACTGGCAGGCGCGGCGCTCACCCACCGGCTCGCCGGATTGCGGGCCGGCGCCCGACCCGCCGCTGAGGTACGGCGTGGCCGCCGACCTCGACACGTTGGCGGCGAAGTGCCGCGAGGCGCTCGCGCTCGGTGTCCGCGCCATCGCGCTCTGCCTGGACGACATCGAGCCGGAATTGACGCGCAGCCGGTTCGGCAGCCTCGCCGCCGCGCAGAACCGGCTGGTGCTGGACCTCTGGCCGGCGCTGGGCGGCGCCGGGCGGCTGCTGGTGGCGCCGACCTACTACTGGAGCGCGGCGCTGCGGGTGCGGCCGGACTACGCGGCGGAGCTGACGCGCGGCTGGCCCGACGCGATCGACG
>JBHOQZ010001064.1:0-1528 GCA_042408635.1 Chloroflexota bacterium | reverse complement strand
CTCCTGACCGACCGTCGGCCTCCGGCTGCCGCGGCCGAACGGCCGCCCGACCCGGGGACCGGCCCGGCGGGGCCGCGCAGTGAGCGCCCGTGAACGTGCCCGAGCGCCCGCGCCGGCTGCGCCTGGCCGAGCACGGCGTGGCCCGAGAGACCTGGGCTCGACGGGCTGCCCCGGCTCGTCGGGGAGTCCGCCGCGCACTTGGCGCTGGCCATAGCGGAGCCCCCTCCCGGGGCAGGCAGCTGGGCTCACCCGACCAGGTGCGCGCGGAACTCAGCTTACAGATTATTCAGCGAGGCAACGGTCGGGGGCGTTCACGGGACGAGGAGACGGAGGAACAACAGGTGTCGTACTTCGTGGTGCGCCGGGTCGCCTCGCACGACGAGATGGAGATCATCGGCGCTGGGGGCTCGCCCGTCGAGGTGGCTCCCATCGCGCTCGCCGCCCGGCAGCGCGGGGACTGGGTGAGGGTCTACGAGTCGCCGATCGGCGCGCAGGCGATGCGCCTTCAGCTGGTCGCCCTCTGCAGCAACAATCCTCGTCTACGAGTCGCCGATCGGCGCGCAGGCGATGCGCCGGGCCGAGCGGGAGTATCGGGAGGTGCTCTTCAGCCAGAGGTGAGACGCAGCGCGAACCCGGGCCGGCGACTGGCGGGGCACGGCCACCCGGACCGGGTGCCCGCCTTCGGCGGGTCCAACCGGGCTGAACCCGCCTAGCCCCGATGGGACGGGCGTGCTCGCGGGCTCGGCCCCCCTCCCCCGCGGGCTTCGTGGGGAGAGCGCGCGCCACGAGGCGCCCGACCGGCGTTCGCTCCGATCGGCGTTGCCCGTGGGCTGCGCCGACGTGCCGAGGCCGTTCGGGCTTGATAGAGTAGAGGCAACGCAGCGGGCTGGGTCGGGGAGTGGGCGTGGCGGAGTTCGAGCGGAAGCGGGTGCTACGCTGGGTGCTCGCGCAGCCGTGGTGGGGTTACGGTGCTGGATTGGCGGCTGTGGCTGCGATCACGGTCGCGATCGGCCTGCTGCTCGGCCACGCCGCGATCGCCAACAGCTCGATGCTCTACCTGCTGGCGGTGCTGGCCGCGGCCGTGGTGGGCGGGCGGGGGCCCGCCATCCTCGCCTCGGTTGCTGCCTTCCTGGCGTTCGACTACTTCTTCGTCGAGCCGGTCCACACCTTCACCGTCCACAACCCCGACGAATGGCTGGCCCTGCTGCTTTTCCTCGTCACCGCGATCATCACGGGCCAGCTCGCCGCGGATCTGCGCCGGCGGGCACGGGAGAGCGAGCAGCGCGAGCGCGAGGCGGTCGTGCTCTACGACGTGGCGCGCCTGCTCGCCGAGCCCGATCTCGACCACGCGCTCGGGTTGGTGGCGGAGCGGCTTCGGCACGAGCTCGACCTCGCGGGCGTCGTGGTCTCGGTGCAGGGCGAGGGCAGCGCTGAGGACGGGCGCGGCGATCCGGGGTCGGGCCCGGCAGCAGCCGCTCCGCGCGGCGTCGTGCAGGCCGAGGCGGGTGATCCGGCGGCGCTCGCGCTT
>JBHOQZ010001062.1:0-1555 GCA_042408635.1 Chloroflexota bacterium | reverse complement strand
TCGCCGCGGCCATCGGCCGCACGGGCTCGCCCGCGCCAGCGAGCCGGTCGCCCTCGAGCGCTCGGTGGGTCGCCCGCGTGATCGCCTCGCGATCCTCGGTGCCGGCCGGCGTCCAGGCGTAGTCCACGGAGACGGCTTCCCGGCGCACGACCGTGCCCGGCTCGACCGAGGTCCAGACGCCCGACCCGCCCGCGGTCGAGCTGGTGGTCTCACCCTCACCGGCGCCACGGCCGACGAGGCGCATCAGGCGGCGTCGGCGGTCGGCACCGCCCGGTCCCAGCAGGGCCACCATGGCCGCGCCGGCCGCCCCGGCCAGCACGAGCAGCTTGGGATCCAGCTTCATCTTCATCCTGATCTACTCCCCTTCCATCCTCAGGCGTTGAACTTCCGATCTCCGATCTCGCGCGCGGCCGGAGACATCGGCGGCATCCACCTCGTCGGCCTACAAGGTCAGGACAACGCGGTCGCCCACGATCGCCTGAACGCAGTCGTAGGGAAGCCGCACATCACCGCCCGGGCGATCGACTGTGAAGGTGGTGTCGTCGACCGAGCGCACGTGCCCGAGCCGCACGTCGTCATCGTCCGTCACCACCATACCTACATTCACCTGCGCGCGGCCAAACGTCATGGTGACCTCCCCCACCCGTTGTCTCGCTGACTGGCGCAGCCACCCGGGCCGCTCGGTGGCGGCCGCCCACGCCGATCCGATCCACTTTTACCACCCGGCCAGACTGCAAGTTCCGTACCCCTGCCTGCCGTGCGCAAGCTCCCTGCTGCACGGCTGCTTCGGCGCGCTGCCGCACGGGCCCTTCGTTCAACCTCCAGCGCCGCTTCAGCCGCAGTCTCGTGCCCGCCCGGGGCTGCCCGCCCACGGCGGTTGACGCGCCTGCCCGGCCGGTCGATACTGGCGCTGGGGCAACGCGGGAGGGAGCGGTGATGGCGGCGTGGCGGCTGGCGGTGGTGGGCGCCGGCCCAGCGGGATTGACGGCGGCGCTGGCGGCGCGGCAGGCTGGGCTCGACGCGGTCCTCTTCGAACGTCGCGTCGATTTCAAGCACGTCGGGGGCGGCGTCCTCATCCACAGCAACGGCCAGCGCGCCCTGGCCACCCTCGGGCTGCTCGACGGGCTGCGACCGCGGCTCGCGCTGCGCCACCGGCTCAGGCTCGAGACGGACGGCGGCCGAACCCTCTCGCGGGTGGACCTGCGCCGGCTCGACATTCCCCACGCCGCCGCGGCCGTCATCATGCGCTACGACCTGCTCGACTACCTTGTCGAGGCGGCGTGGGCGGCGGACGTGCCGACCCATTTCGGCCGCGACTGCGCCGCCGTGGCGACCTCGGCCGGCGGGCTTCGCCTCCGGTTCGCCGACGGCGCCGCGCTCGACGGGTTCGACGCGGTGATCGGCGCCGACGGCATCCACTCGCGGGTGCGCGAGAGCGCGGGCCTGGCGGCGCGCAAGGTGCCGGTCGGCGAAGCATACCTGCGCGGCATCGCCGAGCGCCCGCCCGATCGGCCCGAGATCCGCGAGATCTGGGGACGAGACGGCCGCCGGTTCG
>JBHOQZ010001061.1:0-1226 GCA_042408635.1 Chloroflexota bacterium | reverse complement strand
GCCCGTCTGCCAGGCCAGCCGAGCCGCAGGCTGACCTACCCCGCTTGGAGCACCGCGCCAGGCAGTGCCGCCCGACCCTCGCGCCCCCAGCCTCGCGGGTCAGGGGAGCCGCCGTCCTCGCTCCCAGCAAATCGGGGGCCGGCGAGCCTTCGTCCTCACCCCCCGGCATTGGGGGCCAGGGGGACGACTCCTCCCAGCATTGGGGGCCGCTCCCGTCACCCCCGGCATTGGGGGGCCGGGGGTCTCCCTGCCTCAGCGCCCGCGGCGGAACTCCTCGTAGTAGCGGCTGGCGGTCGGCTCGACCTGGCCCTGGTACTTGCTGCCCGCCTCGCGCGAGCCGTAGGGGTGCTCGGCCGCCGTCGTCATGCGGAAGAAGGAGATCTGGCCGATCTTCATGCCCTGGTAGAGCTTGATCGGTAGGTTGGCCACGTTCGACAGCTCGAGCGTCAGGTGGCCCTCGAAGCCGGGATCGACAAACCCCGCCGTCGAGTGGATGAGCAGGCCGAGCCGACCCAGGCTGCTCTTGCCCTCCAGGCGACCGACGATATCGGCGGGCAGCCGGACGTGCTCAAGCGTGCTGCCGAGCACGAAGTCGCCCGGGTGGAGGATAAAGGCGTCGTCGCCCGCGATCTCAACGCGCTGCGTCAGCCCGTCCTGCGGCTCGCGCGGGTCGATGTAGGCCGAGGCGTAGTTGTTGAAGACGAGGAAGCTGGCCGCGAGGCGCACGTCCACGCTCGACGGCTGGATCGCGAACTCGCCCAGCGGATCGATGACGATGCGCCCGCTCGCCAGCTCCTCCCGGATCGTCCGGTCGCTCAGGATCACCCCTGACTTCCCTCCCGCGGGCGGTTGCGCTAGACTAGCACGGGCCCTGAAGGGGTGTCAATGAAGCCGGGCGGCCGATCGCTGCCCGGTCGCGCCGGCTCCCTCGCCGGCAGCCTGCCCACCCTCCGCTGTTCCACCCCGGAGCGGCGCGGGCCCTGACACAAAATCGACCGCGTTCGGGCGGCACGCCTCGCGCGCTGCCCGACGCTGGACCACGCAAGGCAAAGGACGGGAGGCCCTGTTGCAACACGCTCGATCCGGCTGGAGCCGCCGCCGCTTCCTCGCGCTGGGCGCCGGCGCGGGGCTCACCGTGGCACAGCTCTTGCTCGCCTGCTCCAACAACACGACCGGGGGCGGGTCGGGCGCCGCGCCCGCGCCGGCCGCCAGTCCCGCCGCGGCGG
>JBHOQZ010001059.1:0-1417 GCA_042408635.1 Chloroflexota bacterium | reverse complement strand
GCGCCGCTGCCGCAGGCGGGTAGCGCGACCAGGCCGAGTACAACGAGGAGCGAAAGCCACCACACGCGTTGTGTCGAGCGACGGTCCATGCCCCCGAGACCTCCTGTGTGAGCCGACAGCTTCGGCATTCAGGGTAACACGCACGGAACACGGCAGACACGCCCGGCGCGGGCGGGGGCCCGCTCCACGGGTAGAGGCGATTGTAACACCGGGCCGGCAAGCGGAGCAAACCGGCAGGCAGCCAGGGCGCAGGGTGGGCGGCAACCGCCAGCGCCGTGGCGCGCCCACGTCGATGCCGATTTGATGCGTCCCCCACCCATGCATGCTCGAGCGGCGGCTATAGTGCGGCTGGTTGGCGTCGCTTGAGCGTGATCCCGCACAGGCGGGAGGTTGCCGTGAACGTACCCTGGTCGGAGACCGTCAACTCCAGTTCCAGTCCTAGCCCTGAGCGCGAGCGGCCGCTTGATCCGGTCGCGGTCGAGCGCGTCCTCGCGCGCATCCCCGGCGTCCACGCCAGCCGCGTCGAGCTGGGAGCTGGCCGTCGCGTCCAGAAGGTCCACGCCGTCATCACCGCCGAGCGGGACGCCAAGCGCATCGTGCGCGACATCGAATCGCTGCTCTACACGCTGTTCCGCCTCCCGGTCGACTACCGCAAGATCTCCGTCGTGCGGCTGGGCGAGGATGGCACGGTGCAGCCCGAGCGCCGCGTGCGCCTGATCGCGGCCGCGATCGACCACGACCCCGAGCCCGCGATCCGCGTCACGCTGCGGCACGCCGGTCGGACCGGGGTCGGCGTGGGTCGGTTGCCGGCGCCGCTGGCCGAAGCGGTGGCCGAGGCCGAGGCCCAGATCGCACGCCTGGAGGCGATCGCCGAGGTGGCGGCGGGGCTGCGCGGCGTCGCCGCGCAGCTCGAGGCCGCCCTGCCCGATGAGCTGGAGTCGAGCGACGAGGGATTGGCAGCCCTGCCCGCGCACGCCGGCGGGGCCGGCCTCGATGCTCCGGTCACGCCACCGACCAACCCCCTCCAGGCGGCCGGCGCGGGCGCCCGGCCGGCGCTCCAGGCGTTCGAGTCGGGGATCGACGCGCTTGAGGCAGTCGGCGGGCTGGTCGAGGGGCTGCGCGCCGACCTCGCCCACGTCGCCGAGGCGCTCCTGCTGCGCCACCTGTTTCCCCTCGGGGCGCGGGCCACGATCGAGGCGGTGGAGAACCTGCTCGGGCGCGCCACGGGGGCGGCGCCGGTGGCCGCGCACGTGGCGACCCTCGCGAACGACCGCGCGGTCGTGATCACGCTCGATCTGCCGGAGGCGGGGCGCAGCCGCCGGGTCGTGGGCTGTGCGCTGCTGACCGACCCGGCGGAGCCGCTCGACGCGCTCTGCCGGGCCACGCTCGACGGCCTGAACCGGCACCTCGCGCTCGC
>JBHOQZ010001057.1:0-2203 GCA_042408635.1 Chloroflexota bacterium | reverse complement strand
GCGCCGGCCGAGCCGGCGTTGCCGCCCTCGGTGGCGGCCTCGGTGGCGCAGCCGGCAGCGGCGCCCGCGGGCGCGGGCGGTGGCGAGATGCTGAGGATGCCCGTCGCCCGCGTCGACTCGCTCATCAGCCTGGTCGGGGAGATGGTGGTGCAGCGCAGCGGCCTGGTCGAGCGGCTGGAGCGCGTGGCTGCTGGGATCGAGGACCTGGAGCCCAGCCTGCAACGCCTGCGCCGCCTCAGCGCCGACCTCGAGGAGCGTTTCGGCTACGGCAACCTCGTCCGCTTGCACCTGCCGGCGCGGCCGCGCGGCGCTACCGCTGGCGGTCCGGGCGTTGAGTGGGACGAGCTGGAATTCGACCGCTACGGCGAGGCGTACCAGCTCGCGCGCGACCTGGCCGAGCTGGCAGCCGATCTCGAAACGACGCGGCGCGAGCTGCGCCAGTTGATCGAGGACGCCCAGGTGGCGACGCTCCGCCAGGGGCGCACCGCCTCAGGGCTGCACGACGAGCTGCTCAGCCTGCGCCTGGTGCCGATCTCCCAGCTTCTGCCGCGCCTCCAGCGCACCGTGCGTCAGGCGGCGCTCAAGTCCGGCAAGGAGATCGCGTTCGCCCTCGACGGCGCCGACACCCTCATCGACAAGACGCTGCTCGAGGAGGTGGCGGACCCACTGCTCCACCTGCTGCGCAACGCCGTCGACCACGGCATCGAGTCGCCGGCCGAGCGCCGCCGCCAGGGCAAGGAGTCAACGGGCACGATCCGCATTGCCGCCGCGCGTGACGGCCACGAGGTCGTCGTCCAGGTGCGCGACGACGGGCGGGGCATCGACGCCGCCCGCGTCATCGCCAGGGCGCGCGCCCGCGGGCTCGTACCCGCGGACGCCCCGGTCGACCCCGCGGCGGCCCGCGAGCTGATCTTCGCGCCGGGCTTGAGCACCGCCGACGAGGTGACGGGCCTCTCCGGCCGCGGGATCGGCCTCGACGCGGTCCGCGCCCAGATCGCCCGCGCCAAGGGCACCGTCACGGTGGCGAGCGTCCCCGGGCAGGGCACCGTCTTCACGATCCGCCTGCCAGCGCTGCTGGTCGTGGCGCCCGCGCTCGTCGTGACCGCCGCCGGCCAGCGCTTGGCCCTGCCGCTCGCCCAGGTGCGGCGCGTCCTGCGGGTGGACCGCGGCCAGATCGTGACGATCGGAGAGTCCGAGTTGCTGCCGCTCGACGGGGAGATGGTGCCGGTGCGCCCGCTCGACACGCTGCTCGGCTACCCACCGGGGGCGCCTGCGGCGCCCGAGGCGAGCCTGCGCTTGATCGTCGTCGCGGTCGGCGAGCATCAGCTCGCGCTCCGCGTCGACGACATCCTCGGCCAGCAGGAGACGGTCGTGAAGGCGCCAGCACCGCCGTTCGACGTCCTGCCGGGCCTGGCCGGGGTCAGCCTCGAAGGCAACGGGGGCGTCCTGCTCGTCGTCAATCCACAGGAGCTGGTCGCGCGGGTCGACTTCGGCGCGCGGGCGCTCACGACGCCCAGCATCGTCCCAGTCGAGGAACCGGTCGCGACGCAAGCCGCCGAGCCGCGCCATCCGTCGGCCCCGCCACGACCGGGCAGCGCCGACGAGGTACCTACGGTGCTCATCGTCGACGATTCGCTCAGCGTCCGCCGCGTCGTTTCGCGCACGCTCCAGCGGCACGGCTGGCGGGTGCTCCAGGCACGCGACGGCATCGAGGCCCTGGAAGAGGTGCGCAACGCGCCGCCGCACGTGCTGCTGGTGGACATCGAGATGCCGCGCATGGACGGCTTCGAACTGGCGGGCACGCTCAAGAAGCCGGGGCCGTATCAGCACCTGCCGATCGTGATACTCACCTCGCGTGGCGGCGACAAGCACCGGCGCAAGGCCCAGGAGCTGGGCGTGGATGGCTACCTCGTCAAGCCCTACCGCGAGGCCGACCTGCTGCGCGTGCTGCGCGAGGTGGCGCTGGCCGCGCCGGCGGGAGCCGCCTAAGATGAGCACGCCCGCCCCAATGCCCATCGCCCCGCCCCGACCGGGCGCGCCGACCGGCACGGCGGCCACCCGCGGGCACGTCCTGTTCCGGCAGGGCGGCCTCGGCTACCTGCTGGCCGCCGCCACGCTGCTGCGCGTGGACGACGTGGCGCGGCTGCGCCCGCTGGCCGACCCGGTTCCCGGCTGGGCCGGCACCGTGGCGCTCGGCGATCGG
>JBHOQZ010001055.1:0-1556 GCA_042408635.1 Chloroflexota bacterium | reverse complement strand
GCGCCGGCCGGCGAGGAGCCGACGCCCCCACCCGCCGCCGCGGACCCGCCAGCGGGTACCCTGGCCGCCCCGACGCCCGACTTGCCCCTGGCGAGCGCCGAGCCACCCGAGCGGGTCGTGCGCCGGTTCCTCGACGCCTGGCAGGCGCGCCGCTACGCCGAGATGTACGAGCTGCTCAGCGCCGCGGCCCGGGAGTCGACCACCGCCGAGCGGTTCACCGGCCGCTACCGCGCCATCATGGACGGGGCCACCGTCCTGGGCATCCAGGCCGAGGCGGCGACCGTGCGGGTGCTGCCGGGCGGGCAGCCGGGAGAGGGTGCCCCGCCCCAGCCTGACGCCGGCCGACCGCGCTCGGCGACGGCCGTCGCCCCCGCCGCTCCCGGTAGTGGCGCCGGGGCCGGGCAGGCGACGCCCGCGGTGGGCACGCAGGCGGAGGCGCCGATCGCGGTGACGTTCACCACCGCCCGGCTGGGCACCTTCCGCGAGGAGAACCGGCTGCCGCTCGTCCTCGAGGCCGACGGCTGGAAGGTCGCCTGGACGCCGTCCCTAATCTTCCGCGACCTGACGGCCGACACGGTGGTGCGCATGTTCCCCGACGACCCGGTGCGCGGCTCGATCTACGACCGCCAGGGCCGGCCGCTCGCCACCCAGGACAGCACGATCCACGTCGGGGTGATCCCGGGCGATATCCAGGACGAGGCGGCGCTGCTGGCCGCGCTCTCGGGCTACCTGAAGCAGGACCCAGCCGTCATCAAGGCGAAATACGCCGAGGCGCCCGCCGAGTGGTTTGTACCGCTCAAGACGTTTCCGTCGAGCCAGTACTCCGACATCCGGCAGAAGCTCGGCAAGATCCCCGGCATCGAGATCCAGGAACGCGCCACGCGCATCTACCCGCAGGGCGCCACGCTCGCCCAGACCGTCGGCTTCGTCGGGGAAATCGACGACGAGCAGTTGAAGCGCCTGGCCGCGCGCGGCTACGAGGCCGGCGACCCGGTCGGGCGCACCGGCGTCGAGCGCTGGGGTGAGGAGATCCTCGGCGGGGAGCGCGGCGGCCGGCTCGTGATCATGTCGCCGGCCGGCGCGATCGTGCGTGCGATCGCCGAGAAGCCCGCGCGCAACGGCGGCGATCTCTACCTCACCATCGACATTGAGCTCCAGAGGCAGCTCGAAGACCTGCTGGGCGAGCGCCCGGGCAGCATCGTCGTGCTCGACCCGCGCAGCAACGAGGTGCTCGCACTGGTGACGTTCCCGCGGTTCGACCCGAACAAATTCATCAGCGGCTTCTCGGACGAGGAGTGGCGCAAGCTGCGCGACGACCCGCGCAACCCGTTCCAGAACCGGCCGGTGGCGAGCATGTACCCGACCGGCTCGGTGTTCAAGGTGGTGACGATGGCGGCGGGCCTCGAGCGCGGCGGCTTCACGCCGGACCAGAAGTTCCGCTGCCGGGGCTCGTGGGACGGCCTCGGCACCGGGCTGATCATGGGCGACTGGCTGCCCGGCGGCCACGGCGAGCTCACCTACGTCGACGGCTTGGTCCAGAGCTGCGACATCGTCTA